>CAMBPA010000332.1 GCA_945869355.1 Bordetella parapertussis | reverse complement strand
CAGGAGGTGGCACCTCGTGCACGATGGGTGTCTCAGAAAACTTCATTGGGCTAGCGACCAACGAGACCTTGCCTGCCACGGCATGGGGTAACTCAATTTTCATACCGCGCGCTAAAACCTGCGGCTCTTCAAACACCTGAGCAACGGTGTTGATCGGCCCATTTGCCACACCCGCTTGATCGAGAAGCTTGACCCACTCGCGTGTGGTGCGTTTCAAAAATATGTCATTTAAAAGCGCCGTAATCGCTTCGCGATTTTTAACCCGAGCACCATTCGTAGAATACAGCGGATCTTTCGCTAAGTGCATACAGTCAGCGACTTCGCAAAACTTATTAAACAAATTGTCATTGCCACACGCCAAAATTAAAGCGCCATCAGAGGTCTTAAAGGTTTGATAAGGAACGATATTGGGATGCGCATTACCAATCGCCTTCGGAGATTCGCCCGTCGCGAAATAGTTCATCGCCTGATTTGATAGGAATGCCACGCACGAGTCCAGCAGCGATACATCGATCCATTGCCCTTTCCCGGTGACCGCACGGTTCGCAATCGCAGCACAGATTGCGATACTGGCATACATCCCTGTGGTCAGATCAATGATCGGCACCCCGACACGCTGGGGGCCACCGCCAGGCAGATCATCACGCTCGCCCGTCACGCTCATCAATCCGCCCATGCCCTGCGCCATGAAATCGTAGCCGGGACGATCTTTTTCAGGACCCGTTTGCCCAAAGCCTGTCACCGAACAATAAATAATCGCCGGGTTGATCGCTTTGATATCCTCGTAACCTAAGCCGTAACGCGCGAGATCTCCTACTTTGTAGTTTTCTAGGATCACGTCTACGTCTCGTGCAAGGTCTCGCACAAGTTGCTGGCCGTCTGGCTTAGACAGATCCACCGTAATCGACCGCTTGCCACGGTTAGCGGCACAGTAATAGGCCGACTCGCGAGTGACGTTGCCTTCCGTGTCCTTTAAAAACGGCGGAGCAAAGGCGCGCGAATCATCCCCTTTAACAGGTCGCTCAACTTTTATAACGTCGGCACCTAAGTCCGCCAAGTTTTGAGCGGCCCAAGGGGCAGCCAACACGCGAGATAGATCAAGTACCTTGATATGGGAAAGCGGTCCAGACATGATGTGATTCCAAATAGCTTGCAAAGGCAATATTGTAGAGGGACGAATACGCAGCAGACCGTCGTTTTTCGGAGACCGTTGCGAACCCTAAGACGGCTTCTTTACCTTAGGAATACGGCCTAATAGATAAAACTCATCATTGGGCCGCATAGAGAACGCGTTTGCCATCCGGTTAGACATGCCAAAAAAACCTGTAATGGCCACGATATCCCAAATGTCTTCGTCGTCAAATCCATGCGCATGCAACGCAGCATAATCAGCATCGCCGACCGCCTGCGCGTCAAGGCAAACCTTCACCGCGAAGTCCAGCATGGCCTGTTGCCGAGGTGTAATGTCCGCTTTTAAATAATTGGTCGCCACTTGATCTGCAACATAGGGATCCTTTGCATAGATCCTAAGAATCGCACCGTGCGCGACCACGCAATAGAGGCAGTCATTCTTGGCACTTGTGGTGGTGACGATCATTTCGCGATCGGCCTTGGTTAAGCTCCCCGTCTCTTTGATCATCAACGCATCGTGATAGGCAAAAAACGCCCGAAACTCTGCGGGCCTGCGTGATAAGACTAGAAATACATTTGGAACAAAGCCAGATTTTTCCTGGACCTCCAGGATGCATTGTCGGATGTCCTCAGGCAGGTCCTTAAGCTCGGGGATGGGATAACGCGCAACAGGCTTAGTCAAGCTGAACTCCTAAGAATTTCATGCGTCTCTCCTGATTTTTTATGACTATAAAGCGTAATCTGCTTCCTGACTCAAACCCGAATAACTATTGATCCAGCTTGATGTTGTATTCCTTTGCGACGCGCTGCCATTTGCTGATTTCAGCGCGTCGGAAGGACTCCAGCTCTTGTGCCGACGAGGCAATGATTTCACCGCTGAACGCTGCAATGCCAGTGATCACTGAAGGCTGCTTCATCACATTCGCTAACGCTTGATTCAAGCGTGTGATGACAGCTGCCGGTGTCGCTGCTGGCGCGAAGATTGCATTCCACTCATAGCTCGAATAGCCGGCGACGCCGCTTTCGATCATTGTTGGTACGTCAGGCAGAACAGCTGAACGTTTCTCTCCACCCGACGCAAGCACCTTAAGCTTGCCGGACTTCACATGCGGCAGAATCGTACCCACGGTCGCAAAGGCCAATGGCACTTGTCCTGACAGCACATCCGTAATCGCAAGCGCCCCGCCCTTGTAATTCACGGCTTCTAAATGTGTACCGGTCAAGGCGTTAAACAAGGCGCCCGCCAAGTGCTGCGCACTACCTGCCCCCGACGTCCCATAATGCACAACCGACGTTTTGGGCTTTGTGAGAGCAATCAACTCTGCAACGGTCCTAGGTGCAAAACCAGGATTGGCGACCAGGACGTTTGGTACGCGCTGCAACAACATCACAGAGGCAAAGTCTTTCAGCGTGTCGAACTGCATGGACGCACGTAGGGCTGGATTTTGCACATGGTTTGCCGCATCCAGCATGATCGTGTAACCATCGGCTGGCGCCTTGGCCACATACGCAGCACCAATCATGCCGCCGGCGCCGCCGCGATTATCCACCACCACATTTTGTCCAAGTTCTTTAGCGAGCTCGGGTGCTAAGAGCCGCGCTACACGATCGGCTGTTCCACCGGGGGGATATGTCACGACCAGGGTGACAGGACGCTCTGGATACGCAGCATGCACCGCTGTGACGGCACAGAACCCCACGACTCCCAAAATTGTTTTTAGCGTTTTATGCAACATCGCGCGTCTCCATGAAAAAATATTTGAATGGTGCTACTTTAAACCATTGCGTCACCTACACACCGAAGTCAAGGAACAATAACCATGGAATTGCTGCACGGCATCAACACTCGACAGAGCATCAGAGGTTTTCAATCAACA
>CAMBPA010000331.1 GCA_945869355.1 Bordetella parapertussis | reverse complement strand
GGCGACGGAGGCATCACAATGATCTCTCAAGCGTTGCTCACAGTCTCCGGCTTACAAGCTTGGTACGGTGCTGCACAAATCTTGTATGACGTAGACCTGACTGTGGATCGCGGTGAAGTCGTGGCACTGATGGGGCGTAATGGCGCGGGCAAATCAACCACCATGAAATCTATTATGGGCTTGATCGACAAGCGTCGAGGCCAGCTGCGCTTCATGGACCGCGATATTTCACAACACTCCACTTACGAAATTGCTGCCCTGGGTTTGGGTTATGTACCGGAAGATAGGCGCATTTTTACAGACCTCACCGTACTAGAAAATCTTGAGGTCGGACGTCAAGCCACCCGTGTTTGGCCGCAAGGCGACCCGGCACCCCATTGGACACCAGACAAACTATTCAAGCTTTTTCCGAACCTAGGCGAAATGCCTGATCGCCTGGGTGGCAGAATGAGTGGTGGCGAGCAACAGATGTTGACCGTTGCACGATCCTTGATGGGCAATCCCTATCTTATTTTGTTAGATGAACCGTCTGAAGGTATTGCGCCAGTCATTGTTGAACAAATGGCTCACATGATTTTGTCACTCAAACAACAAGGAGTCAGCATTTTGCTCTCTGAGCAGAATTTACACTTTGCTAATCTCGTTTGCGACCGAGCTTACGTCTTGGAAAAAGGTCAAATTCGCTTTTCCGGCACGATGCAAGAACTTGACACAAACGAAGTCGTCCGGCGCGCCTATCTGAGCGTATAACACTGATGCCCTCCCCGATCACCGACAGTCAATCCCTGCATCTGACCATTAACGGTCAGACGTATGAGACGTCACTTACTCCCGACACCTCACTTCTTCACTTTTTACGTAACGATCTAGAACTCAATAGCCCAAAATATGGCTGCGGTCTCGGTCAATGTGGCTCTTGTACCGTTCTCGTCGATGGTCAAGCAGCGCGGTCTTGTGTGATTCCTATCGAAGGCGTTCAGGGTCGCAGCGTCACGACGCTAGAGGGGCTTGGAACCATCACCACACCGCACCTCATTCAACAGGCATTCATTACCGAGCAGGCCGCACAGTGCGGTTACTGCCTCAATGGCATGATCATGATGACGGCCTCGCTACTTGCGCGCAATCCGTCACCCACTGAACAACAAATCCGCTCCGAACTCTCTGCGAATTTTTGTCGTTGCGGCACACATGTTGAAATTATGCGGGCGGTGCAGCGTGCGGCACGTATGATGCTCGCAACAAAAAATATCCAGGTGGGTGACCATGGCGTATAGCAACACGCTGCGAGTGCGTAAAGACTTCATGGATGCCAGTGGAGTATTGCTCATCGTACGAGACCCATTACCCGCCGCAGCACCCACAAAAGGCCAACCTGCTGCCGTACCCATCAATCCAGCGGAAGGCCAGGAGATACTACTTTCGGTTTGGTCAGATGGACGTATCGTTGCGCTGCATGGCCATGTCGATCTTGGAACAGGACTGCGTACCGCACTCGGGCAAATTGTCGCAGAAGAAATTGACGTCACCATGGACCATGTGGAGGTCGTTCTTGGCGATACAGGTCGAGCACCCAATCAAGGCCCAACGATTGCGAGCAGTTCGATACAACTACACAGCGCACCGTTGCGACAAGCGGCGGCGCAAGCAAGACTTTGGCTATTAGAGCAAGCTGCAATCAAATGGGGGATATCTGCACAACAACTTCGAACAGAGCGAGGTCAGGTCATTTACGAACGCGTCGGTGACACGACCAAGCGATTCACATATGCAGAACTGATCGGCTTAGCAAATATCCGTTTGTTGCTTGATCCTTCTGTTCCATTTAAAGCAACGGTAGATCATCACACGATCGGCCAACCGATTCCGCGCGTGGACATCCCTGGCAAAGCGACGGGACAGCTCACGTTTGTGCACGATATGCGTGTACCCGGCATGCTACATGGTCGCATGGTACGACCACCTTATGCTGGCGCCGACCATGGTGACTTCGTTGGCAACCTTCTAGAAGCCGTGGACGAGTCTTCGATTGCCCATATTCCTGGCATCAAAGCAGTTGTGGTCATCCGTGACTTCATCGGTGTTGTCGCCGAGCGCGAGGAACATGCCGAACAAGCTGCCAATGAACTCCATGTGGCATGGAAGGAGTGGCCTGGCCTTCCGGACCTGAGTGACCTGGAGCACGCCCTGCGCGCGAACCCATCAATACCGCGCGAGCTAATCAATGAAGGAAATATTGAGGCCGCTCTACAGGATGGTGGCACGGAGATGTCGCGCACCTACATCTGGCCCTACCAGATGCATGCGTCGATCGGCCCTTCTTGCGCCGTGGCAGACTGGTCTCATACAGAGAACGACAAGCTCACCGTATGGGCTGGCACGCAAAATCCACACGTACTGCGCGCAGATCTGGCGCACCTCACCGGGCTTGCTGATGTCGACATTGAAATCATCAGAATGGAAGCATCAGGTTGCTATGGCCGCAACGGTGCTGACGATGTGGCGGCTGATGCGGCCCTATTGTCTCGTGCGGTAGGCGCCCCGGTACGTGTACAACTGACGCGCGAACAAGAAAATCTCTGGGAGCCAAAAGGTGCTGCACAGTGGATGCAAGTGCGCGGCGGCCTGAACGCTGAAGGCGATTTCGCTGCGTATGATTTTCAGACCTCTTATCCATCGAACGGTGCCCCTACGCTTGCGCTTCTGCTGACGCGCACCATCGAACCACTCGCCCAAACCTTTGAAATGGGCGATCGAACTGCTCGCCCACCCTATCAAGTCGATAACCTGCGCGTCACGGTTAACGATATGCCACCGATTTTGCGGGCCTCTTGGCTACGCGGTGTCTCTGCGCTTCCAAACTCTTTCGCGCACGAGTCCTATATTGATGAACTCGCGATCAAAGCAGGTGTTGATCCCGTTGAGTTTCGGCTACGTTATTTAAATGATCCGCGAGCAAGGGAGCTCTTGCAGGCCACGACTGACAAGGCGGGCTGGCTGACACACACGGT
>CAMBPA010000330.1 GCA_945869355.1 Bordetella parapertussis | reverse complement strand
TGCCCAAGGTGGTGGGCGTAGCGGGCTGGCCGTGGGTGCGTGAAAGCATCGGCTGCGCAGCATGCGTCTTCGCGATATGTTGCACAGCGGCGTACACTTTTTGAAGCTGCGGCAACACGACTGTATCCCGTGCACGGCCTAGCATCAGGGCATGCGAGGTATTGTTGATGTCTTCGGAGGTACACGCGAAATGGATGAACTCCCCCGCCCGCTCGAGCTCGGTATCGCCCACGACCTTCTCTTTTAGCCAATATTCAACGGCTTTCACATCATGATTAGTAGTTTTTTCAATATCCTTAATTCGCTCGGCATCGGCTTCTGAGAAATTCGACACCAGGCTCAAGAGCTTGGCGCGCGCGCCGGAGCTAAAGGCCGGCAGCTCGGGCAACCCTGCTTCGGACAAGCCGAGCAACCAGGCAATTTCCACCTCAACGCGGTGCGCCATAAAGCCCGCTTCGGACAACAGTGGGCGCAGCCCGTCGCAACGCGAGGCATAGCGCCCGTCCAGAGGCGACACCGCATTAAGCGAGCTCAAGGATAGATTAGTTTTCATGGGTGAATTTACGACAAAAAAACAACACAATGGATACGAAGAAGTTTATCACTCCCGCGCATCCGCCTAGTATGCACGCCTTGCAGATACACTATAAGGCGTATGTATTCGAATACAAGCTGTTTTGGGCTAAGCACCTAGACAGTACCTCAGACAATCTTTGCCTAGCCGGTTACATGAAACTTATTGCATCCCTCACAAGTCCCTACGTTCGTAAAGTACGCATTGTGATGGCTGAAAAGAAACTCGACTACGAGTTGCAATTAGAAAACGTCTGGGCGACCGACACCAAAGCTGCTCAGTACAACCCATTGGGCAAGGTGCCCTGCCTGATAACCGACGACAACACGCGTTTGTACGATTCGCGGGTGATTGTGGAGTACTTAGACACCCTTTCTCCGGTGAGTCACCTGATCCCAAAAACTGGGCGTGAACGCGCGATAGTCAAATGCTGGGAGGCCCTGGCCGACGGCACGCTAGACGCCGCGATCATCATTGTGAAAGAACTTCAACGCCCAGCCGAACAGCAAAGCAAAGAGTGGATTGACCGCCAGTACGGCAAGATTCACGCGTCGTTAGCGGCCATGGAAAATGATCTAGGTACGCAATCACACTGCGTGGGTGTCAGCTACAGTCTCGCAGACGTGGCCGTTGGCGTGATCCTAGGGTACCTGGATTTCCGCTTCCCACAAATCGCGTGGCGAAACAGTGCACCGAACCTTAACCGTCTGTATGCCAAATTAGCACTACGACAGAGCTTTATCGATACCGTTCCTGTCGTCAGCTAGTTGGTGATCTAACCAGCCTAGCCTAACGCTAGCTGGCAATGATCCCACCCCCCAAACATACATCCCCGTCGTATAACACCGCCGACTGGCCAGGTGTGACAGCCCATTGCGGCTCAGTAAAGTGCAAGCCAAAGCCGTCCCGCGCTGCACCCTCTAGCCTGCAAGACGCATCCGCTTGGCGATACCGGGTCTTGGCCGCGTAAGCACTGGCCTCGGGTGCGATGCCCGACACCCAGCTCGCCTGAGCCGCTTGCAGCGCGTTTGACAACAGCCAGGGGTGTTCGTGGCCTTCAACGACATACAGCGCGTTGTGCTCTAAATCTTTACGTGCGGCATACCAGACCGGGCCCGTGCCATCGGCATGCTGGTGGCCCTTGACGCCACCAATGCCCAAACCCTTGCGCTGACCCAAGGTGTAAAAAGACAAGCCATGATGCAATCCCACTTGCTTACCGGTTTCAGTCAGGATAGGCCCGGGTTTAGTTGGCAAATAGCGATTCAAAAATTCACGGAACGGGCGTTCACCAATAAAACAAATACCGGTGGAGTCTTTCTTGGCCGCATTCGATAGCTTGAGTGCATGGGCGATGCGTCGCACCTCGCTTTTGGGAATCTCGCCTAAAGGAAAGAGCGTGCGTGACAACTGAGCCTGATTTAAACGGTGCAAGAAATAGCTTTGGTCTTTGGTGTGATCCAGTGCTTTGAGTAACTCAAAGCGCGCGCCTGTCGCGCCCTCGACGGCGCGTACGCGCGCGTAGTGGCCTGTGGCGATGTGATCTGCTCCAAGCGACATCGCGTGGTCCAAGAACGCCTTGAACTTGATCTCGGCGTTGCACAGCACGTCAGGGTTAGGGGTACGACCTGCCGAGTATTCACGCAGAAAATCAGCAAACACACGATCTTTATATTCTGCCGCAAAATTCACAGCCTCGATATCGACACCCACCACATCGGCCACGCTCACCGCATCCAACCAATCCTGACGCGTCGAACAATACTCTGAGTCATCGTCATCTTCCCAGTTCTTCATGAAGAGACCCACAACCTCGTAACCCTGCTCTTTGAGCAGCCAAGCAGTCACCGACGAGTCAACGCCGCCGGACATGCCGACAACGACACGTTTTTTTGCGTTGAACTGCTTACTTGGGGCTGAATCAGTCATATTGGTTGAAATTGTAGTCGGGATCGGAGAAAGTGCTCTTGGGTCAAGCCGCGTGCGATGGTGTATAAATCGGAAATTCATTTTTTTCTATTTGGAGAAGTCTATGCGCCTTGGGATTCCGCGCGAGACACGCGATGGCGAGACCCGGGTTGCCGCCACCCCTGAAACCGTCAAAAAATATGTCGCCGCCGGCCACCAAGTGCTGGTCGAACGCGATGCGGGACTTGCCGCCCACTTTAGCGATGCGGCCTACGAACAAGCGGGGGCTCAACTGACGGATGCCGCGCAAGCACTGTCGGCTGCGCTACTTCTGAAGGTTCGCGCGCCCGACCATACAGAACTTGGCAAAATCCAACGCGGCACAGCGATTGTTGGCATGCTCGATCCGTTTGATGAGGCCGGGCTTGACGCCATGGCCCAAGCTGGTCTGACCGCCTTTGCGCTAGAAGCTGCACCACGCACGACGCGTGCACAAAGCCTCGACGTCTTGTCATCCCAAGCAAACTTA
>CAMBPA010000329.1 GCA_945869355.1 Bordetella parapertussis | reverse complement strand
CGCGGCCACAATTCTTTGAACGCATTTAGCGGGTTGATCCCAATACCCATCTTCATAGGCAATGACATGCAGCTGGGCAAATGTTTGAAGCAACTCCCCAGGTTTGAGCAAAAAGTCGGGACGCGAAGGTTTGCCAAATTTTTCGTGACCCAGTGCAAAAGTTTCGTAAATTAAGAGACCATCTGGCGCTAAACATTCCAAAATCCGAGGCATCAGTGGGCGCCATAAGTAATTTGTAACGATCACCACATCAAAAACTCGGTCGCTTAAGGGCCAGGTGCCGCCTTCTATGTCAGCCTCGATCACCTGCCCGTTGGCACAAGCTTCCGCCAAGGCCTCTTTTGAGCGGTCTACGCCTGTGCAATGGTGCCCCAGGCCTTGGAAATACTTCATGTGCCTGCCTGCACCACATGCGAGATCCAAAACATGACTTTGGGGCTTGGCCAAGTGTGACCCTCGCTGAATCCAAAGGGAAGGGGCTTCTGTGCCGTGCATCGTCTCAATACTCCTGATGAATTTCATTTGCTGGAAAGCTGCGTGCCACGCATGATGCACGATTGTGTCGGCAAATGCCGGCTTGAGCTGTACATTTATCCAGTACTTTGTCTGATTTCACACTACAATCTGCGCCCATGGCTACACCTACCTCTGCAAAATCATCTCCTGAATACGGCGAGGGCTCGATCAGGGTCCTGAAAGGCTTAGAGCCCGTCAAGCAACGCCCGGGCATGTACACCCGAACCGACAACCCCTTGCATGTCATTCAGGAGGTGCTCGACAACGCGGCCGACGAAGCGCTGGCGGGTCACGGTAAAAAAATCAAAGTAACCCTTCATACAGATGGTTCGGTCAGCATTGAAGACGACGGTCGCGGTATTCCATTCGGGCTGCACCCTGAAGAAAAAGCGCCAGTCATTGAGTTGGTCTTCACGCGTTTGCATGCAGGCGGTAAATTCGACAAGGGCAAGGGCGGCGCCTACAGTTTCTCGGGAGGCTTGCATGGCGTGGGTGTGAGTGTGACCAATGCCTTGGCCAAACGTTTGGAAGCCATCAGCTACCGTGAAGGTCAAGTGGCTGCGTTGGCATTTTCTGGCGGCGATGTGATTGAGCAACTCGTCACCCGCAAAGCCGGAGAGGGTGATCGCAAGCAAGGTACCACCGTGCGTGTTTGGCCCGATGCCAAGTATTTTGAATCCAGTGCCCTGCCAATGACTGACCTCACGCATTTGCTGCGAAGCAAGGCGGTGCTCATGCCGGGTGTCACGGTGACTTTGTTAAACGAAAAAACCAAAGAGACTCAAACTTGGCAATACAAAGCCGGACTGCGCGATTACCTCATGCAAACCTTGAATAGCGATCCCGTCATTCCGTTGTTTGAAGGGGAAGGCTTTGCCGACAGCAACAACGACAGTTTTGCAGAAGGTGAAGGTGCCAGTTGGGCGGTAGCATTTACAGAAGATGGTCAGCCTGTTCGCGAAAGTTATGTCAACCTCATTCCTACCACCGCAGGAGGCACGCACGATAGTGGTTTGCGCGATGGTTTGTTCACAGCGGTCAAGAGTTTCATTGAGCTTCATAGCTTGTTGCCTAAAGGCGTGAAGCTAATGCCTGAGGACGTGTTTGCGCGCGCTAGTTTTGTGCTGTCCGCCAAGGTGCTCGACCCTCAATTCCAAGGCCAAATCAAAGAGCGTTTGAATTCGCGGGATGCGGTGCGTTTAGTTTCTAGCTTTGTACGCCCTAACCTTGAGTTATGGCTGAACGAGCATGTGGAATACGGCAAAAAGTTGGCGGAGTTGGCCATCAAGGCGGCGCAGCATCGCCAAAAGGCAGGCCAAAAAGTCGAAAAGCGCAAGAGCTCTGGCGTAGCCGTGTTGCCTGGCAAACTCACCGATTGCGAAAGCAAAGATATTGCGCACAACGAAGTATTTTTGGTCGAGGGCGACTCGGCGGGCGGCAGTGCCAAGATGGGACGCAACAAAGAGTGCCAAGCCATTCTGCCTTTGCGCGGCAAGGTTCTTAACACGTGGGAAGTTGATCGCGATCGCTTGTTTGCCAACAACGAAATTCACGACATCTCGGTGGCCATTGGTGTCGATCCGCATGGCCCCAACGACCCGCCCGATTTATCGGGTTTGCGTTACGGCAAGATCTGCATCTTGAGCGATGCCGACGTTGACGGCTCACATATTCAGGTGTTGCTGTTAACGCTGTTTTTCCGACACTTTCCCAAGCTCATTGAAACTGGCAATTTGTTTGTCGCCCGCCCTCCACTGTTCCGGGTTGATGCGCCTGCGCGCGGCAAAAAACCAGCCGCCAAAATGTATGCATTGGACGATGGTGAGTTACAAAGTATCTTAGACAAACTGCGCAAAGACGGCGTGCGCGAAGGCGCATGGAGCATTAGCCGATTCAAAGGCTTGGGCGAGATGAATGCAGAGCAATTGTGGGAAACCACGCTGAATCCAGACACACGTCGTTTATTGCCAGTGCAACTAGGCACCTTGGACTTTGCACAAACTGAAAGTTTGATCACCCAATTGATGGGCAAGGGCGAAGCTGCAGCTCGCCGCGAACTGATGGAGTTGCACGGTGATGACATTGAAGTTGATGTCTGAAGTAAAGATTTAAATTGAACAGACCATGAACGATCAACCGACCTTAGACCTTGAAAACAGCGAGTCCGATGACTCTCTGAATTTGGCCACCTATGCCCAGCGCGCTGACCTTGAATATGCACGGAGCGTGGTCAAGGGCCGCGCTTTGCCCGATGTGTGTGATGGCCAAAAACCTGTGCAACGCCGTATCTTGTATTCCATGTCTCGCATGGGCTTGGGCTTCTCTGGTGCTACGGGCGCCAAGCCCGTTAAAAGTGCGCGCGTTGTAGGTGATGTGCTGGGCCGCTTCCACCCACATGGCGATCAAGCTGCTTACGATGCTCTGGTGCGCATGGCGCAAGACTTTAGCCAACGCTACCCCCTCATTGATGGGCAAGGAAATTTCGGTAGTCGCGAT
>CAMBPA010000328.1 GCA_945869355.1 Bordetella parapertussis | reverse complement strand
TAGCGAGATAAGTGTGGCCGACCATACCTGCACCGCCCGTACGATTATTCACTAAAATCTTGTCACCGCTTACTTGTTCGGCAAATTTACCTAGCTGGCGCGCCGTGAGATCCATTCCTCCACCAGCCGGGTACACCACGGTGTACTCGATTGACTGGGTCGGGAAGTCTTTAGGCTTTAATTTCGCAACATTAGGTGATACTTGTGCAACGGCTGTCGCGGTTGCCACTGCAGCAATCGCACCAATAAAAGAGTGGATCAGTTTCATTTATATGTCTCCTCCGGGTTGATTCAACTTTCGTTGACGAAAAACTAGTACTGCCAAAATTAAACTTATACCGATCAAACAGGCTGCGATAGGTCTCTCCGCAAAAATAAACATACCATGCGGAGACATCACCATCGACTGTCGTAGCGACTGTTCAAGCATCGGAGCCAGTACAAACGCAATCAAGAATGGTGAGAACTCATACTGTAGTTTACGCAGGATATAGCCCACCACGCCAAAGCCCAGCATGACCCATAAGTCGAAAACATTTTTATTAGCAGAATATGTTCCGACTACAGCCAACAATAGGATCAAGGGAAACAATACCCGATATGGCACCCTAAGACACTGTACCCACAAGCCGATCAGGGGTAAGTTGAGCAGCAGCAAAAAGACATTGCCTACGTACATACTTGCGACGACACCCCAGAATAAGTCCGGTCGCTGGGTAATGAAGGTTGGGCCTGGCTGTACACCTTGAATGACCAGGGCCCCAAGCAGTAAGGCCGTGACCGCATTGCCCGGTATGCCTAACGTAAACAATGGGATCATTCCGCCCGAAACAGCCGCATTATTCGCAGCCTCAGGTCCTGCGACGCCCTCGATTGCCCCTTTACCAAAGCGCTCTGGATTTTTCGCTAGCCGCTTCTCGAGCGTATAGGACACAAAAGATGCTGTGACAGGTCCACCCCCTGGGACAAGCCCAAGAAAAAATCCTAAGAAACTGCCGCGCATCATGGGTTTCCAGGAGGCCTTCCAATCTTTGAACGATGGCCAGAGGCCACGAATTTTTTCAGCGAGCAACTGATTCTTAACGATGGTCTCACAGTTAGTGAGAATTTCCGAAAGGCCATAGAGACCGATCACGACCGATAGGATCTCAATCCCTCCAGCAAGATTGACATTATTTAACGTGAATCTGTCCTGGCCATTGACGATATCCATCCCGACGGTTGCCGCAAGGAATCCTAGAGCGATCATCAGAACGCCCTTGACTTTCGAACCACCAATCATATAGAGCGTCGACACTAACCCAAGCACCATCAGCCCAAAATTTTCAGGAGGACCAAAGCTAATCGCGACAGATGCTAATAGAGGCGAAAAGAAAGTCAAAGCGACTAGGGAGATGGTGCCAGCGATAAACGAACCAATCGCCGCGATCCCAAGTGCAGAGCCCGCTCGACCTTGCCTGGCCATCGCATGCCCGTCTAAGGCGGTCACGACAGAAGCCGCCTCACCAGGAATATTTACCAAGATAGAGGTTGTCGATCCTCCATACATCGCACCATAAAAAATCGCACACAGCATTCCGAGTCCAGCGACTGGGGCCAACTGAAAAGTGACGGGCAACAAGAGCGCTAAGGCAGCAAGAGGTCCAATTCCTGGCAACACGCCAACCAAGGTGCCAACCAGGCTCCCAAGAAAACAGAAGTACAAATTTTCAGGTGTAAATAACACCGAAAATCCCATCGCTAAACCGTTGATTGCGTCCATCACCACCCCCAGGGGCCGCGAGGCAACGACATGCCGAGCAAATGGCCAAACACGTACACAATCACTGAAACTGACACGAGCGTCAACACCACTGACTCTAGTACGCGCGAACGCTCAATTGTTTGCAGCAAGACAAACGTTGTCAGTGCGCTGGAAATCGCAAAGCCTAAATAAGGTAGTGTCACGATCAAGCCAACGAGTCCACCCAACACACCGAGTATGCGGCGGCGGCCCGTGGAGGCCGGCCACTCAGGATTCTCCACCCGTGTCGACTTCTTGATCATCAACAGCAGCCCACACAAGGTAATGATGACCCCGCAAATCATTGGGAACAGACCACTGTCTGGACCCATAGATCCAAACAATCCCAGCGCCCAAGCATTCGCCATGGTTGCCAAACCCAGCACGACCCAAAGCAAATTTAATCCACGCTCAATCACGCACGACCTCCCGATAAACTGCAGTGCGCATCATTAGCCTGCAAGTAGACGGCCGTAACCAGGCACGACAGGCTGTACACCTGCGATACGCAAACAGTTCCACATCATGGCGGCGACACTCGAAATCACCGGCTTGCCTAGATCCTGCTCCAGCGCTTCCAAAACCGCGACTGTTGGCATCCCCACACCACTTAAAAATATCACCTCAGCCTCTGATGTATTCGCAGCTTTCGCTAAGGCATAGGCACGTGCTGGGGTTTCTTCATAAATGTTTCGTACGTTTTCGAGTCGGTGATAATTCACAACCGTTAGGCCATAGCTTTCCAGCGTTGCTTTACCCGCTAGCGTCTGGGCTTCGGCATAGGGTGTTCCGAGGGCGACTTTTTTTACGCCTAACGCTTCCATGGCCGCGACGACACTTACAAAGGCCGATGTAAAACGAATGTCGTATTGCTTCTCGAGGCGTGCCGTCAGAGCAATTTCACCTTCTCGACCGAGCATATAGCTTGAGGCTGTGTGCGCCATCGCGATGACCTGAGGTCGTAAGTGAGACAACATTTCGGTTTGCTCATCAATATGATCTAACTGGCAACGCGTACGAGCATCCTGGCCAGCATGGTCTCCGGTGACCCCGCGCGCGATCATCCGGCCAAAATGCACCGAAACGCCTTTCGGAGCCATCGAGATCAACTCAGGCTCTACATTTGGATTTCCAGGGGGCAACAAAAACCCGAGTCTCGCTCTCCAACCGTCCACGGCCACTCTCCTAGAGAAATATATTTACGTGTCGTTATGGCTTGGGGACGGATAGGACTGCACA
>CAMBPA010000327.1 GCA_945869355.1 Bordetella parapertussis | reverse complement strand
CTCTTCTCTTTAAACTCGAACGCGGGTCCCAAATTAGGTGAATCAATCATTTCTTGGCCACCCAGCTCAGCGTTCGTACGCAAGCGATCTCCCCAGGCCAATACATTGGGTGCGATCGCGGCGTATTCAGGGCGCTTCCACCAATCGATCATGAATCCCGTTGAAAAGATCAAAAAATCGAGCTCGAAGATACCCTTTGTTGTATGGACTACGACACTTTGGTCGCCTGCCTCGACGCTATTTAGCGCGCATCCAAAGTTAAACCGTGCGTTCTCAAACTTAGATACCCGTTGCGTGCTGCCACGCGGTGGTGGAACTTGTTGCGTACCCAAATAGTGACGAATACGCCATTTCCACTGTTCAGGCAGGCTCATGAAGCCGTGAATCATTCCTGCGCTACCTGCGCCTTTACCTTTATTAATACGAGGTAAATCATCACGACGTATCAACATGTCCACACTCAGCGCACCCGCCTCAAGTGCGGTGGCGGCACTATCCATTGCAGAGGCGCCTGCACCGACCACTCCCACACGCTTGCCGCGCAGAGTCGCGTAGTCCAGGGGATCAGACGAATGCGCCCACACCTGTCGAGCAAGCGTCTTCGCGATCTCAGGCACGTACGCGCCACCCAACCCATCTCTACCGGTTGCCATAACCAAGCGTCTGGCCAACACGATCTGGCGTCCTAGTGACGAATGGATTTCAAGCTCGACGAGCTGATCAGCACGCGGCGTCACACGTTGGACGTCGTGCCCATTACGAATGTCAAGCGACAGCACGCGGCGATACCAACGCAAGTAGTCCATCCATTGAGGGCGCAGGATCTTGTCTAGCAACTCCCACTGGGCCAATCCAAACTGAGCTTCGAACCACGCACGAAACGTCAGCGCAGGCAGCCCGAGCGCAGGACCTGTCAACTGTTTGGGAGAGCGCAGGGTCTCCATGCGAGCGGTGGTGACCCAAGGCCCTTCAAAGCCAGCCGGTGAACGATCAAAAATCACCGCTTGTATGCCAACCATCTTGAGCGCGGCTGACGCAGCCATACCCGCCATACCGCCACCGATGATCGCAACTTCTAAAACTGGATGCCCATTCTGCGCGCGCTCAATGACCCAACGCTTAGCCGGCAATTCAAGCCAGGCTAAATCTTGTCGCAAACGGGCCTCAAGCGCAGCTAAACCGGTTGGGATTTCAGAGGTCATCGACATATAAGCGTTACATCACAAATGGGATAGACGGGATCACCCCATCAGTACACGCTTAGCTTACAGCAGGTTCTGCCCCCCTGTCAGAGCCCGCCCAAGGCAAACTTCCGTCTTGAGCACCTTGATAATGGTCGTCGAAGGGCTGAATCACTACGTTTTTTTCTGATTGACGCGACAAGACGCTAACGCTACATTTTGTTTCGTGATCTCACACTTTAGTGCTCTCGTCTTACTTTGAAAATTTCTATTAATCAAAAAATCCTAATCTCCACACTCCTCGCTGCCGTGACTCTGTTGGGCACGCTCGGTTTACTAGTGCAGATTCAACTAGTCGGCTCACTTTCCTTTGAATGGTTGGTTGCCCCTGAAAATCAAAGAGCGGTTCGACTCGCCGCTGCATTCACTCTCTTGACGATTGCGATTGCCGGGGTAGTCATCAATAGAGTCGTTACAACGTCTCTCGAGCCGCTCTTGACCACGACAAGAGAGCAATCCTCACAGGGCAAAGCACTCAACTCGAATCAAGTATGGATGAACTACTCAGCCGCACAGCTAGAACGCGCTGCAACAACGCTTCGAACTGATCTTGAGTCTCTTGCTGAAGACAACAATGCTCAACGAACACCTTCAAACCAGACCCTATTAGATAACCTTCGCGCTGAGATTCTGACTGTCGAACGATTGGCCACTGAACTACGCGAAATCGCTCAACACAAACAGGGCAGCATCGGAAAAAGTGCCATCAGCGTTGATTTGCCTGAGCTATTGGCCGAGAGTCTGCTAGGTTTTTATCAACAATTTAATACTAAAGGTGTGCAAATCTCTGTGAAACGATGCGGGTCGTCGATCGTTCACGCAGACCCAAAAGCGATGCAACGCGTCATTAATATATTGATGCAGGCAGCACTGGAAAGTGCTCATACGCAAAGTGACGTGCAAATCAATTGTCAACGCACCGCGGTCGCCGTTTCAGTACATTTCCACCATGGGCATTACATCTGCCCAGAAGAGGATCTTGCCTTGTGTAAAAGCATCGTTGAGGAGCACGGTGGTGCTTTTTCCGCCTATCCGACCCAAGAGGGTGGCTTGGAAGCGTTAGTCATGCTGCCTCTTGTCAAGGCAGCATGATCTTCCTGTGCAAACTTTCGCTGCGGGTTACTTGATCGACAGGCCACGGCTCTTGGCCACCGCACCCCAGCGAGCGATTTCGCTCTTAATCACCACACCGAACTCAGCGGGTGTCAGCGCTGCAGCAGTCAATCCATCACTGGTCAAGGTTTTTTCCATTTCTGGATCTTGCAAAACTTGGTTAATGGCCTTGTTCAATTTCATTTGAATCTCAACAGGTACGCCCTTGGGAGCAATAATGCCGTGCCAATTTGTGACTTCGTACTTCGGGTAACCCGCTTCCTTCACTGTTGGAACATCAGGCAAAGCGGCTAGACGTGCTGGGGTGGTGACGGCGAGCGCTTTGAGCTGACCGGATTTAACCAAAGGCAGTGTCGAGGCGACCGTACCGAAAACAATGTTCGTGTGACCAGCGACCGTATCGGTCAACGCGGGCGACGTCCCTTTGTAAGGCACATGCAGGAGCTTAATCCCCGCAATCTCATTGAAGTACTCAGTTGCCATCTGGGTGATGCTGCCCGTCCCTGAGGTGGCAAAGCTGTATTTGTCCGGACTAGCCTTCGCAAGCGTTACCAACTCCTGCAAGGTCTTTGCTGGAAAATCTTTGTTGGTCGCGACAATAAAAGGCCCGCGCGCGAGCAGCGCAATCGGGGTCATGTCCACGCCAGAGTCAAATGGCAGCTTGTAAAAACTTGGAT
>CAMBPA010000326.1 GCA_945869355.1 Bordetella parapertussis | reverse complement strand
GCCATCTAAGAAGGCTTTGACGCGAGCTTTGGCTTCAGGTGCAGCTTGTGCAATGGAAGAAATAAGCGCTTCTGTAAGGTAGCCATGGTCTGCTGGCTGCTCTGCTATGCGGGGCAAAGCATGCATGAGTGCGTAGTTGGTTAAGGGGGCGTTGGTGGCTATGCGCTTTGCCAAGTCCAAGGCCTTTTCCAAAGAGGTGCCTGTGGGCACATGGTATTGGGCCAAACCAATTCGCTCGCCGTCTAAGGCGTTGTAGACGCGACCCGTGAGCATCATGTCGGTCATGCGCGCCACGCCAATTAGTTTGGGAATGCGAACAGAGCCACCGCCGCCCACAAAAATACCGCGCGTACCTTCAGGCAGGGCAAAGAATGCGCTGTCGTCTGCAATGCGAATGTGGCAGGCGCTGGCCAGCTCTAAACCGCCGCCCACCACGGCGCCGTGAAGCGCTGCCACAACCGGAACTCTGCCCAGTTGAACAGCGTCTAAGGCCACATGCCAGCTGCGAGAATGGAATACACCTTGTCCTGCATCTCGTTCTTTCAATTCAGACAAATCGAGGCCAGCACAGAAATGGTCGCCTTCGCCGTGAATGACGGCAGATTTAGCTTCATCAGGAAGGTTTTGAAAGATATCCCGCAAGGCCTCTACCAAGCCATCGTTGAGTGCATTGCGCTTGGCGGGGCGGCTTAAGCGCACCACAGCCACTGGGCCTTTCATTTCAAAGTGGATGCCCTTGGTTTGGGCACTTTGCAACAAAGGATGGAAATTTTGAGTCATGATGTCGGTTCAAAAAACGATCTTGCCTAGGTGCAACTTTTCGTTAAAAAGGTTATTATCAATAACTATATTCTCTTCCTTTGATGGACCAAAAATCACAGGGTTTTCCCGAATTTCTGAAAGTATTTATGAAACACCAAGACCTGATTGCCATCGACATTCACACCCATGCAGAAGTGAGTTGCTGGAATCCTTTTGACAACTACGGAGAAGAATACGACCGCGCTGCAGACAAGTTTTTTGGCAGCAATCGGCGCCCTACCATTGACGAAACAGTGGCTTATTACCGCGAACGAAAAATCGGCTTGGTGATGTTCACTGTCGACAGCGAATCACAATTAGGCCGTCGCCGCATTCCCAACGAAGAAATCGCCAAAGCTGCGCGAGACAACAGCGACATGATGATTGCCTTCGGCAGCATCGATCCGCACAAGGGCAAGATGGGCGCGCGCGAAGCCGAACGACTCATCAAAGAAGAGGGTATCAAGGGTTTCAAGTTTCATCCCACGGTACAGGGCTACCATCCTTACGACAAAATGGCTTGGCCCATTTACGAGGTGATCAACGAACACAAGTTGCCCGCGATTTTTCACACCGGTCACAGCGGCATTGGTTCTGGCATGAGATGCGGTGGCGGTTTGCGCTTGGCCTACAGCAACCCCATGCACTTGGACGATGTGGCCATTGATTTTCCGGACATGCAAATTGTGATGGCCCACCCCAGCTTTCCTTGGCAAGACGAAGCACTTAGCGTGGCCACGCACAAGCCCAACGTCTGGATTGATTTATCGGGCTGGAGCCCTAAGTACTTTCCAAAGCAGCTGATTCAATATGCCAACACCTTGCTGAAAGATCGCATTTTGTTTGGCAGCGATTACCCCCTCATCACACCTGAGCGGTGGATGAAGGATTTTGAAGTAGCCGGTTTCAAACCCGAGGTCATGCCCGGAATTTTGAAAGACAACGCAGTGCGTTTGCTTGGTTTGAAATAAGTTATTTCAAAGTCAAAGAGGTTCTGACAGTGCCAGCGCGTGCGGCATGTGCTGTCAGATTCAGCACAGTACCAACTGGGGCTTCCACAATCCATTCGTTCAAGGCCCGATCGCCCGTGATGGTTTTGCTAGGCAAAAAAGCTTGAAGTGAATGTGTGGCGGCATGGCCTTCAAGTTGAGGGCCTTCCATGCGCGGTTTTCCCATTCGCAGTTGTGCGCTAGCAGGCAATTCAATTTCGAAGATGCAAGGACGTGCCGTCTTGCGCTCCAGTGCACGCTTCGTGACGTAGCTAGCCAGATAGCCCGCATTGGCTACCGCCATTTGAACGCGCCATTGACCATTTCCTAAATTTTCTGCTTTGGCATGAAGTAATTCAAGCTTAGGCAAGGTCAGTGCAATTTGATTGAGCCAAGCGGGGAATCGGGCAGCTTCGCGTTCACGCAAATGAGCGGGTGGATTGCGCCAAAAGTTCATGCGGTCCCAGCCGCCCAATTCAATAGCACCCAACTCGGGGTGTTGGTAGGGGTACCAATCGACGTGCGCTTGGCCGCCGCAAACTTCGTCACTCCACTTGAGCAGTTTGATGTCGTCCTCGGGTGGATGATCACGGTACCAGTGAATAAAATCGTAATCTGTGATGCCGGCTTCTTTGTTGGGTGCCCAGATTTCAACGGTCCAGAACAACGCGCCCAAGTGTTCATACACCCAGTCTTGCGAACCCGTGATGACTTCTTTAGGGTGGTACTTAAAGTCGTGAAAAATACTGATGGCCGGATAGCCCGTGAGCTTGCTGCCGATGTCGGACATGCGCTTGATGATCCACAAATCTTCGGGCGTCATGTCGTTGTCGCTTTGGGTGCCCATAGGACGCAAAATGACACCTGAGTGGGTGTGGAAGCTGACAGCCGCGCCAATGTTGGGATGCTTGGCAATGAAGTCCACCATGGCGCGCACTTCGGGTTCGCTGGTGGGGTAGGGGCCGGCGCCCACTTGTTCGTGTTCTTGGCGCCAGAAGGCTGGGAAGTTGCGGTTTAAATCCAGACCTTCTACATCGCGATTGGGTTTGATGTTGACTCCGTCGTAGTGTTGCAAACTGCCCTCGGGCATCACACGGAAATACTTGCCACCAACTTCGCCAGGTAGGCGAGGTGTGAGCAGTCTTGGCTCGTCTGGGTTGGCTTTCCAACCGCCATGGGGATCTGGAATCCGCATCATCAAAATCCGCCCATCGCCGTCCATGTCTTCAATGGTCAGGCCTTC
>CAMBPA010000325.1 GCA_945869355.1 Bordetella parapertussis | reverse complement strand
GACGCTCGATTTGCGAATATTGATCTTTGTCGCACTGTGCCAAGCACTAAGTCTCTTGCCAATACTTCTAGCCAAGCTTAAACCGCCCGCTATGCAGCTTCCGACTCCCGTGGATTTGCGATATTTTTTTAAAGTCGCGCCGATGGCATTAATCACTGCGTTTTTCTCAGGCAATATTTCGGCGTCTTTTTATGGGTTGGCTGCGGTCTATGCAGCAGAACAAGGTTTTAGTACCAGACAAATTGCTTTTTATACCGCGACCGCCGTCTTAGCGGGACTCGTGGCGCAGTGGCCGATGGGTTGGTTATCGGATCGTATTGATCGCGCTAAGCTCGTACGAAATAACGCGTTGATTTTTACAGGGATTGCAGCACTGATGTGGGGCTGGGTCAGTTGGCCGTACTGGTTGATGCTCTTGTTCGGGGCAGGTCTAGGCGCAATTCAATTTACGCTTTATGGCTTGGCCTCTGGTCTGTCCAACGACCGGGTGCAAGAGGATAGACGCGTCGGTGCGTCCGCGGTTGTCTTAATTGTGTATAGCGTGGGTGCTGCATTGGGCCCGCTCGTGTCAGGCGCTTTGATGCGAATGGGAGGAGCGGGGATGCTGTATGTCTTTAGTTCTGGATGTGCCTTAATGCTTGCTATGCTGTTATGGCGGTTGGGTCGGCGCTAATTCACGCAGATATCTCAGCTTGCGCAGCGTGATAATATTTTTGCATTATCCCGACCGTAGTATGTTCTTGCGAATGCGAAAAAAAATCCAAAATATATTTTTTTTATTTCTAGCGCTTAGTTTTTCGGTATCTTCGATGGCCGGAGAAGTGAGCGTGGCTGTCGCATCTAATTTTACTGCGCCAATGAAGATCATTGCGCAAGCCTTTGAGCGCGACACAGGGCACAAAGCGATTTTGTCCTTTGGCGCATCAGGTCAGTTTTATGCTCAGATCAAAAACGGTGCGCCGTTTGCAGTGTTGCTTGCGGCTGATGATGAGACCCCAGCAAAGCTAGAAAAAGAAGGGTTTGGCGTCGCAGGTACTCGTTTTACCTATGCCCTGGGCAAAGTGGTGCTGTGGAGCAAGAAGCCTGGCTTCGTGGACGACAAAGGCGAAGTGCTTCGATCGGACACCTTTACTAAGATTGCGATCGCCAACCCAAAGCTTGCGCCGTATGGTGTGGCTGCCATGCAAGTGCTACAAGGATTGGATGTATCTGCTCGGGTCATACCTAAAATCGTCGAGGCTTCAAACATCGGACAAACTTTTCAGTTTGTCTCGTCCGGTAGTGTAGCGCTTGGGTTTATTGCGCTCTCGCAAATATTTGAAAACGGAAAGATTAAGAATGGATCGGGGTGGGTCGTACCCTCTACTATGTATGATCCGATTAAACAGGACGCGATGTTGCTCATGCACGCTCGAACGAGCATTGCCGCACAGGCCTTATTGCAGTATCTGCGTAGCGAAAAAGCTAAAGCGATTATTCTTTCTTATGGTTATGACTTCTAGCTACTGTCCGAACCGTTTTGAGCTCAGGCCCCCGACTTAATGACAAGCGTAATTAGTCCCGATGCATGGCAAGCAATTGGCTTGACGCTTAAGCTTGCGGCGTTCACAACCATCATTTTATTGATCGTTGCGACACCGCTCGCCTGGTGGTTGTCACAGACTCGCTCAACATGGCGAGCGCCCATCAGTGCCCTAGTCACTCTGCCGCTGGTATTGCCCCCCACTGTTCTGGGCTTTTATTTATTGGTGCTCCTCGGCCCGCAGGGGTGGGTGGGTAGGCTCACGGAGACCCTAGGCCTGGGTCTCCTGTCATTCTCGTTCACTGGGATCCTATTGGGCTCCATTGTTTTTTCTTTGCCTTTTACAGTACAGCCGATTCAGTATGCGTTCGAGGCGATTGGACGGCGCCCGCTCGATGTCGCAGCGACATTGCGTGCGAGTCCCCTTGATGCATTTTTTTCTGTTGCCTTGCCCTTGGCTAAGCCAGGGCTGTTTACGGCTACGGTGCTCACCTTCGCACACACCATAGGCGAATTCGGTGTGGTGCTGATGATTGGCGGAAACATCCCAGGTGAAACGCGTGTCGTCTCGACACAGATCTTCGGTCACGTTGAAGCAATGGAATATAGCCAGGCGCACTGGCTCGCAGCGGGAATGGTAGTTTTTTCCTTTGCGGTGCTGCTTTGTTTGTCTCTGCTAAAAAAGCGCTCGGATAGGGTTCTGCCATGACGAGCCCTCACAGCCTTCGGTTGGCGCTGTCGTTGAATCGACCTGCTTTCTCGCTCGAGCTGGATCTGACCTTGCCTGGCGAAGGGATCACCGTGTTGTTTGGCCCCTCGGGTTCCGGCAAAACCACGGTCTTACGTTGTGTGGCCGGGCTTGAACGCGCCAAAGGCTGTGTGACGGTTGGTCAGCATGTATGGCAAGACGACTCCGCGGCTCAATGGCTGCCAACCTGGAAGCGGGATCTTGGTTATGTATTTCAAGAGGCGAGCCTCTTTGAGCACTTGAGTGTGCGGGATAACCTGAGCTATGGCCTTAAGCGCACAGGCAAGTCAGGCGGTGCAGCAGCGCTTAACGCGGCCACGGAGCTTTTAGGCATTGGGCATCTCGCGGATCGCGATACCTCGAGTTTGTCGGGTGGAGAACGACAACGCGTGGCGATTGCGCGGGCGCTGGCCACAGAGCCCAAGCTCCTGTTGCTAGATGAGCCACTGGCTTCTCTGGATAGTGCGCGTCGCCAAGAGATTATGCCTTGGCTCGAGCGTCTGCATACTGAACTCAGTATCCCCGTGCTGTATGTGACCCATTCGATGGAGGAGCTCACTCGCCTTGCCGATTATGTGGTCTTGCTCAATAACGGACAGGTAAGCGCGCAAGGCTCTATTGCGCACGTGTTATCGGATTCGGCTTTCGCTCGTGACTTAGGAACAGATGCGGGTGCGGTGCTAACAGGCCATGTTGCCGAGCATGACAACCGCTATCACTTGACCGGAATCGATGTAAACGGTGCCAGGCTATGGGTCCGCCAAAAGG
>CAMBPA010000324.1 GCA_945869355.1 Bordetella parapertussis | reverse complement strand
TACGAGTTTTCCCACTTATTTGCTTACCCACTGGGCCCGAGACCGCATCCGCGGAGAAAAAATTCCGCTGGAAGATCTCGTCAAGTGGCAAACTCAAGATACCGCAGCAACGGTCGGGCTCAATGATCGCGGGCAACTTAAGCCAGGCTACAAAGGCGATATTAATATTATCGATTTTGCAAAACTCAAGCTATATGCTCCAAAAATTGTCAACGACTTGCCAGCAGGCGGACGTCGTCTTGGGCAAAGTGCTGAAGGCTATGTGGCAACGATCGTATCTGGCGTCGTCACATACCAACACGGCATAGCGACCGGGGCACTGCCTGGCAAGCTCATCCGCGGCGCACAAAAAACACAAAGTGTCGTAGCCTAATTATTTATAACGGAGACAAATATGGCAATTTATGAACTACGCACCTACACGGTCACAGTTGGTAAGATGAATGATGTCATCGCACTCTATAAAGCAGAAGGCTGGCCGGCATTATCCAAGCACCCGCAAAAACTGTGTGGCTACTTTACCGGTGACATCGGCGCATTAAATCAACTCGTACATCTTTGGAAATTCGATGACGATGCAGACCGTCGCGCCTTCTGGGCTGGTGTCTACGCAGACCAAGCGTTTATGAACTTTGCAAAACAGTTACGTCCGATGTTGCAACAGCAAGAAAACAAGCTGCTGCTGGCCGCTCCGTGGGGACCCAATCCCTAACTAAACAAATCGAGTCTGTACGTGACCAAACGCACCAAAATCAGCGATCACCTGGTCACCCGCTTTAACCGGTACGGGCACGACACAGGTGCCCGTCATCACGATCTCACCTGCTCGTAGTTGCATGCCCTGATCTAGCAGTTCATTGGCCAGCCAGGTCAGTGCAATGCGCGGATCACCCAACACATTGCTGCCTACGCCATTGGCAACTTTCGACCCGTTTTGCAGCATACTGACTTGGTGATGCGCTAAGTCTACGGCACGCCAATCTTCAGTGACCTCACGGCCCAGCACCACAAAACACGCGCAAGCAAAATCCGCAATCAACTGCGCCTCACCTGCTCGCGCAAAGTCTATAAAACGGGAGTTTGGGATCTCAATGGCAACATGCAATGCTTGCACACATTCAATCACTTCGCGCATATTTAGTGGCTCTTTCGTCGTGCGTATCACATCCCGCCCCAGGCGAAAAGCAAACTCAGCCTCGGCAACCGCCATGGTATTGAGATCCAATGACACAGCTCGCGTTTCAGGCAAGCAACGAGACTGCATTAAACGACCAGCAAGTGGACCAGTCACACCAATATGATTCTGCCCTGCCTGACTGGTCGCAGCGATCTTCCAACCTAGCGGTGTCTCACCACACGCATCGAACAAGGCCCGCTGCAATGCGTAGCCTTGAGCGCGCGTTTGCGGCTTACAGATCACTTCAAGAGCGTCTATGCGTGCATGATCCCGCCACGCAGGCAATAGTTGCGTCACAGCCCGTTGGATTTGAGTTGTATTCATAAATAGATCTTAATGATCGATATCAGGTCAAAAGGAAATCATCTTCACGGTAAGTTAACATTCATCAATCGATGAGTACAGCTTCAGTCTTAAGTGAAAGGTCTCTTCATGAAAAAAATCATGCTTGGTGCGATTTCTCGCAACTACTTCAATCTGCCCATTTGGATCGCCGCGCATGAAGGGTTGTTTGCGCAAGAGGGGTTGGATGTCACCATTGACTTGCATGAACCGATTGATGAAGTGTGGCGTCGACTGCAAGATGGTCGTCTAGATATTGCCCTCGGTGTCACGGAACACATCATTCTGGATAGCGAAAGTGGGGGACATTTAGAAATTATTGGTGGCAATATCAATCGTCTGCCCTTCTCTTTTATCTCTGGCAAAGACATCACAACATTTGAAGCGTTGCGAGGTCGCACCATCGGAGTATCGTCCATTGAGGCAGGCAGCTCCTCGCTTGTGATGAAGATCATGTCTGCGCAGGGTTTACATTACCCGCAAGACTACAAAATCGTCGCCTGCGGTCCGATCCTCGCGCGCTGGGAAATGCTGCAGAATGGAAAAATTGATGCAGGTCTGCAAGGTGCTCCGCTCAACTATATCGCGGTCGATCAAGGCTACCACTCACTGTGCGAACCACGTGATAGCTATCCGTGGTTTCAGTTCACCTCATTGAATGTCGACGGCCGTTGGGCACGCACTAATCACGACACCGTTGTGGCCTTCATGCGCGCCTTTATACGCGCGCACGAATGGTTCTATGCCAACAAAGCGGGGTGTCAACAGATTGCGGTCACTGAAACAGGGATCACGCCAGAGTACGCCGATCGCGCTTGGGAGGAGTACACACAAGCCGAGATATTCCCTAGAAATGCACAAGCAAATCCGGCTTCAATTCAGTCACTCATTGAAATCAGCGCGCTCTTGCGCAATGTGCCTAAACGTGCAGGCACACAAGCCCAGTCGTATATCAACGAAACCTATCTGAATGAAGCGCGGCGGTCGATGTAAGGTCGGTTGCCACGCAGGGTGCTAAGAGACTAGCCGCCCTCGATTCGAGGAATAAAAAACACCTCACCACCTGAACGTATAACTTGGGTGTAGACAACCTCGTGTATCACGCCATCAATCGCGATTGAGGTTTCTTCCTCGAGGTGTTCACCAAGACCGGGAAACAGTTCGTCCATCGCGCGAATGACACCGCGTACGGTTCGCGCTTGAATCTCGAACTCCCTAACGCCATTCGTGTACCGCCTGCTGAAGCCGCCGGTCAACATGACCCGGACGGCTTGAGGCACAGCGCTATTAACTGCGCCCTGCATCAATCGCAGCAAGTACACGTGGAGGTGACATCGGCAATTCCCTCATGCGCGTTCCTGTCGCACGCTCAATTGCGTTAGCGACAGCGGCCATAGGCGGAACGATGTTTGCCTCTCCCACGCCCTTCACACCAAACGGATGACTAGGGTTAGGGACTTCGACCATGATGGCTTCGATCATTGGCAAATCAGAGGCAACAGGAATACGATAGTCGAGGAAACCAG
>CAMBPA010000323.1 GCA_945869355.1 Bordetella parapertussis | reverse complement strand
GTCCTCCAGACCAACAGAACTCATCTTATGGTTTGCAGGAATCCATACCAGTCCCCCAGAAATGGCCGTGGTGCCTCCGATACTATTTGCCGACTCCAACAGCAATACGGTTTGTCCTTCATTCGCAGCAACGGCAGCGGCGCAAAGCCCAGCCGCTCCGCTGCCAATCACGATGACGTCGTATCTGTTACGCATACACGCAATCTAGACTAGTCCACCATTCGGCTGAATGATCTGACCGTGAATCCATGAGGCGCGATCCGAGGCCAAGAACGCCACCACATCGGCCACCTCGGTGGGATTGCCAATACGATTGAAGGGGCTCATTGAGGCAGCACGCTGCTTCTGCTCATCAGTCTTACCAGCATTAAACAGATCAGTATCCACAGCGCCTGGTGCCACACCATTGACACGCACACCGCGCGGCCCGAGTTCCTTGCCCATGGATCGCAAGAGCGATTCAACCGCAGCCTTGGTCGCCGTGTAAGGACCGCCGCCAGGCACCGCATTACGCACCATGGATGTTGTGATCCCGATAATCGATCCACCATCCAGCACTTCTTTGGCCGCCTCAGTCAGGACGTTAAACGCACCGAACACGTTCACCTCCATCAACTTACGGAAATTGTCGTGCGTGAACTGTCCCATTGGAACATAAGGCTGATTAATCCCTGCATTGACCACAACCGTCTGGGGACGCGTGCCAAAATCCTTAGCCGCTTGTGCAAATACACCTTGCACGGCGGCCGGATCGCATACATCAGCCACATAGGCCTTAATCTGTCCTGATTTTTCTTGTGCTTTGGCTTCGTCAGGCTTGGTCACATACGTAAACGCCACACGGAATCCATCCTGGGCTAAAGCCTGCACACAGGCAGCACCAATTCCGCGCGAGCCACCAAACACTAAAGCTAAAGGTTTTGTCATTTTTTGTCCCGAGTCATGTTGTCGTAACCGTAGATTATCAACGAAATGCTAGATCCAACAAGCATAGTCCTGTCGCTTTTATGTTTTTCCAGCATCTCACGAATTTTTTCTTGCTATCGCGGCTTTTTAAGCTTACTTCATGTGCTCGCGTTCCCAGTCCTCAAAACTGGGCACAACCATTTCAAAATGATCCCGGGTGCGGGTGTACAACTTTCCGAACATTCGACCAACAGGTCGATAGAGCTCGGGGTTAATGTAATTCGTCACGGGATCCAGCAAGCCGTCGCGCACGTGCATCCTCACGACCTTACCAATTGCGATATTGCGGGTGGGTCCAATTTGAATCATTGTAATTTTTTCGCACTCAAAGGCAATCGGAGCCTCAACAATGCGCTTAGGGCGCACCAGGCGCGACGCGGTCAGCGTGAGCCCGGCTTGTTCGACCTCTGAAATATTGCTCGGAAAATCGATGGCACAAATATTCATCGCTTCGGCCATCGGCTCATCCACGAGATGGATGACGAACTGTCCGTTATCGCGGATATTGACGGTTGTATCCTTTAACGCTTGATTATGGCGCTTGGTCTCTAAGCCGAGGACCATGACGGGCGGGTTCTCACCCATGCAGTTAAAGAAACTATAGGGCGCAGCGTTATCTCCAAACTGGTCGGATATTGTTGTCACCAAGGCGATGGGGCGAGGCACAACAGTCGATGACAACAACTTATATTGCTCTGCCGGCGGCAAGGCATTGATATCGATTTCCATTAGTACGACCTATTCAATGTTGAATGCAAAAAGTGTTTGTCCAGAAAAAAATCCGCGCGATTCGGCTTCACACAAGAAGGGCTTTGCTTGGCGGCGTTTCCAAAAGACACGTCTCTGAAATTTTCTTGTTATCAAGTATATACGGGGGCCTACATAACGCTTAGCCCAAGGTATTGATAGACATCAAAAAACAAAACTAGTAGGATGAAGCATCCCTCGACGTCCTAACGTTCGAGACGTTCTCAACAGCCCCAGGAGGCAATATGGTCACAAAACGCTTAGATCCAAA
Organism: Bordetella parapertussis; assembly: GCA_945869355.1. GTDB lineage: Bacteria > Pseudomonadota > Gammaproteobacteria > Burkholderiales > Burkholderiaceae_B > Zwartia > Zwartia parapertussis_F. Next base: position 1,070 of record CAMBPA010000323.1, on the reverse strand, counting down.
AAGACGTGTGTTGTTGACAACTGCAGGACAAGGCGCCTTGGCGCTCGCGTTACCGAGCTTGCCATTTGGTCTAGCGCGTGCCCAGTCTGACTACCCTAATCGCTCAATTCGCATGATTGTGCCTTTTGCACCCGGATCTGCCACCGATATCTTGACGCGTCATCTCGAGCAGTCTATGTCAGCAACGCTCGGACAAAAACTTGTTGTCGAAAATCGTCCGGGCGCCAACGGTGTATTAGGTGCGCAAGCTGTGAAGTCGGCCGCGCCTGACGGCTACACCTTCTGTATGGGTTCGACATCCTCACATTCGATTGTGGCAGCCATACGGCCCAATACGATGCCTTACGACATCGATAAGGATTTCACTCCGATCGGCTTAGCAGCGATGTCGGCGAATATCATCGCAACGCATCCATCCGTTCCGGTTAAGAACCTACAAGAGCTGATTGCTTACTCAAACACGTTACCGGCTGGTTTGAGTTATGCCTCATCGCCAGCCGGCTCGTCGAACAGCCTCGCCGGAGACATGCTACGCACGAAAGGTGCAAAGCTCGTCAACATCCCTTACAACAATATCAGCCAGGGTTTGACCGACGTACTGGCGGGACATGTTCCCGTTCTCATTTATACCGTCGCTCTGTTGCCATACATACGAGATGGTCGTTTAAGGGGGATTGCCACTCTTTCTGAAAAACGTCTCTCGCAGGCGCCAGATCTGCCGACCGCGATAGAGCAAGGTGTACCGGGAATGTTGGCAAGCGCATGGTTCGGGATGTTTGGGCCGGCACGACTTCCTGCAGGTATCACGCAAAAAGTGAGTGCGGCACTGGGCCAAGCGCTTGCCGACAAAACCATCAACAGCAAGCTCATCGACGCTGGGCTGGAACCTCAATACCTCTCCCCGAAGGATATGTCAGTATTTGTCGCTCAAGATATTGCCCGCTGGAAAGAAGTTGTAGTCAAAGCCGGCGTTAAAACAGAGTAATTTGATGTTAATCACACCTCGGTCGGCCTCGATTGGTGCAACAGTCACTCAGATTGATTTGCACCAACCCCTATCTAAAAACCAC
>CAMBPA010000322.1 GCA_945869355.1 Bordetella parapertussis | reverse complement strand
TAACGAACAATAGCGCGTCACTGCGATCAAGCTGCTTTGTACCGAGCAGAATAAAAAACACCCGTCAGGCGCACGAGGCACAAGTCGGGTGTGGTGGTGCCGCCTGGCACAGCGATTACACTGCGTCGGCGATGTCCTTGTAGTCAGGGATTTGATCAAAGTTAAGATACTTATAGATCTCTTTGCTGCTTTCTTTGATAACGCCCATGTCAGCCATGTACTCTTGCTTAGTCGGGATGCGACCAAGTTTCGAGCAGATGGCGGCCAACTCAGCCGAGCCAAGGTAAACATTGGCGTTCTTGCCCAGACGATTCGGGAAGTTACGCGTGCTGGTTGACATGACGGTTGCGCCTTCACGCACTTGTGCTTGGTTACCCATGCACAAGGAGCATCCTGGCATTTCGGTGCGAGCCCCTGCTACGCCAAATACGCCGTAGTGGCCTTCTTCGGTCAGTTGTGTCTCATCCATCTTGGTGGGTGGGGCAATCCACAACTTAACTGGCATATCGCGCTGGCCTTCGAGCAACTTGGAAGCGGCGCGGAAATGGCCGATGTTCGTCATGCAGCTGCCGATGAATACTTCATCAATCTTGGCGCCAGCGACTTCGGACAAGAATTTCACGTCGTCAGGATCGTTCGGGCAAGCAACGATTGGTTCATGAATATCAGCGAGATCGATTTCGATCACGGCAGCGTATTCAGCGTCAGCGTCAGGTTGAAGCAGCTGGGGGTTCGCCAGCCATGTTTCCATTGCCTCAATACGACGACGGATGCTGCGCTCATCGTCGTAGCCGTTTGCAATCATCCACTTGAGCATCACGATGTTGCTGTTGATGTATTCGATGACGGGCTCTTTGTTCAAGCGAACCGTGCATCCCGCTGCGGAGCGCTCAGCCGACGCGTCTGATAATTCAAAAGCCTGTTCGGCTTTGAGGTCTGGCAGACCTTCGATTTCCAGGATACGACCGGAGAAGATATTCTTTTTGTTTTGCTTTTCGACAGTGAGTAAGCCCGCTTTGATGGCATACAAAGGAATGGCGCTGACTAAGTCACGCAGCGTGACGCCAGGCTGCATGGTGCCTTTGAAGCGCACCAAGACAGACTCCGGCATATCCAGAGGCATCACGCCAGTCGCGGCTGCAAATGCCACTAGGCCGGACCCTGCGGGAAAGCTGATGCCAATCGGGAAACGTGTATGCGAATCACCGCCGGTACCGACTGTGTCAGGCAAGAGCATGCGGTTGAGCCAAGAGTGAATCACGCCGTCACCGGGACGCAGCGAAATACCGCCACGGTTGCTCATAAACTGAGGCAGGGTGTGCTGCGTTTTGACGTCGACGGGTTTGGGATAGGCGGCGGTGTGGCAGAACGACTGCATCACCAGATCTGCAGAGAAGCCCAAGCAAGCGAGATCTTTGAGTTCGTCGCGGGTCATCGGACCGGTTGTATCCTGGCTGCCAACCGACGTCATCAATGGCTCGCAGTATGCGCCTGGGCGCACGCCTTGACCTTCTGCAAGTCCACAGGCACGACCAACCATTTTCTGTGCGAGGGTGAAGCCTTTCTTGCTTTCAGGAGGTTTGGTCGGCAAGCGAAAGAGCGTGGAGGGAGGTAAACCAAGCGCCTCGCGCGCCTTGCCAGTCAGGCCTCGGCCGACGATCAGCGGAATACGACCACCCGCACGAACCTCGTCGAACAGCACATCCGACTTGACTTCAAACTTGGAGATCACTTTGCCATCTTTCAGTGCTTGGCCTTCGTAGGGACGCAGTTCAACCACGTCGCCCATGTTCATGTTCGAGACATCCAGTTCGATTGGCAGAGCGCCTGCGTCTTCCATTGTGTTGTAGAAGATCGGTGCAATCTTATTGCCCAAACAAACTCCACCAAAGCGTTTGTTTGGAACGAAAGGAATGTCTTCGCCGGTAAACCAAAGCACAGAGTTTGTGGCGGATTTGCGCGATGAACCCGTACCCACAACGTCTCCAACGTAGGCGACGAGGTGGCCCTTTTTCTTTAAATCGTTGATGAACTTGATGGGTCCGATTTTGCCGGGTTCTTGAGGCTCAATCCCGGGGCGTGGGTTTTTGAGCATCGCCAATGCGTGCAGAGGAATATCTGGACGGCTCCAAGCATCAGGAGCAGGCGAGAGATCGTCGGTGTTTGTTTCGCCTGTCACTTTGAGAATCGTGACGGTCAAGCTCTTTGGAACTTCTGGACGGCTGGTGAACCATTCGGCATCAGCCCAGCTTTGCATCACAGCTTTCGCGTTTGCATTGCCTTTGACGGCTTTTTCTTTGACGTCATGAAACGCATCAAACATCAGCAGTGTTTTCTTTAAGCCTTCTGCTGCGATCTTGCCCACTTCGGCGTCTTCGAGCAGTTCGACCATTGGGCCGATGTTGTAGCCACCTAGCATCGTGCCCAATAACTCCGTTGCCTTTGCGCGGGAAATGAGCGAGCACTTTTCTTTTCCGCTCGCTACGGCAGCAAGATAGGCTGCCTTGACCTTAGCCGCCTCATCCACGCCCGCAGGTACGCGGTACGTAATGAGTTCAACCAAAGCTTCGCCTTGACCTGCTGGAGGTGATTGCAGCAGCGCAATCAAGTCTGCCGTTTGCTGTGGCGTTAAGGGAAGGGGAGGAATGCCGAGGGCTGCGCGTTCGGCAACATGTTGGCGATAGGCTTCGAGCATGGGAGCGCCTTTGAAGTGAGGAAAATTGGTGAATAGAATTGTAGAGTGAAGTCGAGCGACGAGCAAGTGTCTTATATCTTATATAAGACTTAAATTAAAACAAATCTTGGTTTATGCAGGTTGAGAGCCGCTTTAGGCCACCAAGCTTGCATATTCGGGATGACGTTGAATGTAAACGGCGGCATAACTGCAGCGTGGCACGACTCGCCATCCGTGTTGTTTGGCGTGTTCTAGCGCAACGCGCGTGATTTCGCCGGCTAGACCGCGCCCACCCAAGGCCTCGGGAACTCCGGTGTGCGTGATCGTCATTGTGCCGTTGGTCAAAGCATAGTCGAGTACGCAACGATGGCCTTCGATCA
>CAMBPA010000321.1 GCA_945869355.1 Bordetella parapertussis | reverse complement strand
GAGCTTGGCGCAAGCGGGCAATCACGGCATGAAACCCGGCCAACATTTGTGTCGCTGCCATCGTTAATATTCCCTAGCGCCCTTTTCGAGCGGCTTTCTTTAAGCCAGCACCTTTGGTTGCGCGCTGGATTTTCTTTGAAGGTCGCGCTGTTTCTAATTTGGCAGCCTTTTTTGCCTCGGCTCGTCTGACTTTCGCAATTTGCCCCTTTAGTTCCGGAGGCTTGGTCGATGCGGCCTTCTTCGCACGGCGCATTCCCGGGTCGTCGACCCGCGAAGCTGCTTTACGCAAAGCAACAAAACTTGTCCCTGCGACCAAACGGAACTCAATACGTCGCGCCTCGAGGTCGACACGAGCAACCTGTACCTGCACCGAATCGGTCAGACGATAACGAATCCCGGTTCGCTCTCCACGTAACTCATGCAACGCTTCATTGAACTGAAAGTATTCGCTACCAAGTTCTGACACATGCACCAATCCCTCTACGTGCAACGTATCGAGCGTCACAAAAATACCAAAGCTCGCCACACCCGTCACTTTGCCGCTGAAGGTTTCGCCCACGCGTTCCTTGACGAACCAGCACTTCAACCACGCCTCTACATCTCGGGATGCCTCATCCGCCCGACGCTCTGTCGCTGACAACAGCAGACCGAGTCTTTCCCAAAGGTCGTGCTCATGCTCGCGCTGGGTTGCGCCCGGCGCAGACACCAAGCCGTGCAATACCGGTTGATAACGCTCCCCCTTTAGCAGCGCCTTGATCACCCGGTGCGTAACCAAATCGGGGTAACGTCTAATCGGCGACGTAAAGTGCGTGTAAGCAGGATAAGACAGACCAAAGTGACCTGCGTTGTCTGGCCCATAGATCGCTTGCTGCATTGAACGCAAACACATCGTTTGCAACAACTGATAATCCGGTCTAGAGCGCGCACGCGCAAGTAATTCGCCATAATCTTTCGCAGTCGGATCTGCACCGCCATTGAGATGCAGACCCAAGGTGCGCAGAAACTCACGCAACGACTGCAACTTATCTGGCGTTGGCCCTTCGTGGATACGATACAGACCAATGTGCTTGCTACGAAACATAAAATCAGCCGCACAGGTATTGGCGGCAAGCATGCACTCTTCGATTAGTCGGTGCGCATCGTTGCGCGTCACGCCGACAATCTTCTCGATCCGTCCGAGCTCATTGCACATGATTTTTGTTTCAACAGTATCGAAATCGATCGCACCACGTTCTTTGCGAGCCAGACCCAACAACTGAAACACCGAATACAAGTCCTGTATCTGCGGCAACACGTGTGACAAGCTGCGTGCAGCCGGACCTTGCGGTTGCTGCAACGACTCCCAAACTTGGTTGTACGTCGTGCGGGCGTGAGAATGAATCACTGCGTTGTAAAACTGATAGGCCGCGACCGTGCCCGCCTTGGCACCCGTCAACGGTATCACCATATCGCACACCAACACGAGGCGATCCACCTGCGGATTGAGCGAACACAATCCGTTAGACAGTTTTTCTGGCAGCATGGGGATCACACGTCGCGGAAAATACACGCTCGTGCCCCGCTCACGCGCCGCATCATCCAAGGCGTCTTCCGGCGTCACGTAGTGGCTAACGTCCGCAATCGCGACAAGCAAGCGCCAGGCGGGCCGCTTGCGCCCAGCACCTAGATCAATTTGCTCGCAATACACTGCGTCATCAAAATCGCGAGCGTCCTCACCATCAATCGTGATGAAGGCGACATCGCGCAAGTCCACACGATCTTTTAAATCGCTGCGACGTACCGCGTCGGGTAACTTCTCGGTCTGCTTGAGGGCCGCGTCCGAAAAATCAACAGGCACGTCGAACTTACGCACCGCGATTTCAATCTCCATTCCAGGATCATCAATCTCTCCTAGAATTTCCGCCACGCGTCCCATTGGCTGGGAATGACGCGTAGGCTGCTCGACGATTTCGACAGAAACGACCTGACCGTGCTGTGCACCACCCACGTCGCCCGGCGGGATCAACACATCGTGCTTGATACGCTGGTCTTCAGGGACAACAATAGTCACTCCACGCTCATTCAGAAAGCGACCCACTAATTTATTGGTACGGCGCTCAATGACTTCGACAATCATTGCTTCAGGTTTGCCGCGATATTCACCTGTTGGTTTGACCAACACACGATCGCCATGCAACACCTTGAGCATCTCGCGTGGTGACAAAAATAAATCTTGTCCTCCACCATCTCGAATCAAAAAGCCAAAACCGTCACGATGCCCTTGAACACGCCCCGCGACAAAATCGAGTTTGTTCGCGAGCAGCAACACACCCTTTCGGTTTGGCAGCAATTGGCCATCGCGCTCCATGGCAGCAAGGCGACGATCGAAACCCTTGAGCGTTTCATCAGTAGAGAGCCCGAGTCGCAGCGCTAAATCTTCGGGCGACAAAGGGCCGCCGGCCGAGCGCAACGACTCTAGGATTTGCTCACGACTAGGTACATCTGGGTCGTAATCAGTGGGGAGTTCAACAGGAACCGCAGCTTGGCGGTTGTGCTTTGAATGAGGAGGTAGGCGGTTTGCCAAAGCTTCGATCTCGCTTATAATGCAGTGCTTCTAAGTACAGATAGGCCCAGGTGGCGGAATTGGTAGACGCGCACGGTTCAGGTCCGTGTGCCGCAAGGTGTGGAGGTTCGAGTCCTCTTCTGGGCACCATCGCAGTGTAAAGCATATTAGCTATTGCTTAAAGCTTCAACGCGTTTTTTTACGCATCAGGATGTGTGTGATATTTGCATCCAAATACTCCTCCCCTTCCTCTACAAAGTCATATTTGGCATAGAAGCCCTTTGCATGGGTCTGGGCTGACAGCACTACCTCGTCGAATCCCTTCGAACGCGCCCCTTCGATTAAGCGCAACAAAATTGCAGCCCCGACACCTTTTCCTCGGCTAGCGCTCAGCACCGCCATTCGGCCGAGGTGACCGTCAGGCAACAGACGCCCTGTCCCGACGACCTCTCCCGCAGCATTAAAGGCTAGCGCATGCAAGCACTGTGCATCCATCGCATCTAACTCCTCCTCAATCGGGACTT
>CAMBPA010000320.1 GCA_945869355.1 Bordetella parapertussis | reverse complement strand
AGGGTGGCTAGGGAGTCCGGCGCTGGCACGTTATCACACGGTGAGCTTAGCAATTTTCTCGCTAATAGCCAGTACCCGTTGGGCAGCGTACACAATTGGATAGTCGATAAATTGACCGTCTAATTGGATAGACGATGATCCGGCCGCTTCAGCCTCGGCAAAAGCATCGATTACGCGTTGTGCGCGGGCGACTTGTTCGGGCGTTGGGGTAAAACACCTGTTCGCCACTGCAATTTGGTCCGGGTGGATGCACATCTTTCCCTGGTAGCCCAGGTCTTTGATATGCATGGTGGATTGTTCAAAGCCCTCTGCATCTTTTAAATCAACCCAAACCGTATCGATTGGTGGCTCTTTGCCAGCGGCGCGAGACAGTAAAGTGATTTGATTTCTGTAGGCGAGGAGTTCTAGCTCGTTGCGGGACCAGCGCAATCCCAGGTCAAGTGTGAAGTCTCCAGCACCAAAGGCGACACGACGGATGCGTGGAGTGGTTGCAAGGATACTGGCTAGGTTCGCTAGGCCGAGCGCTGTTTCGATGATTGGCATGAGATCGATACTGCCGGGAGCAAGTCCGCGTTCGCGCTCAAGCTGTGTGATGAGCCAGTCGGCTGTATGCGCTTGGCCAGCGTTTTCGACTTTTGGCAAGACCACGCCATCAAGACCGGGTTGGATTGTCTCTTGCAAGTCCCCATAAGCGTATATCGTCGACAGGGGGTTGACACGAACATACCCCAGGCAGTTGCGCGGCAGCTGCATCGCCTGCACAACCTTTGCGCGGCTGGGGATTTTTTCCGACACCGCACAGGCATCCTCAAGATCAAGGATGACCGCATCCGCGCCTAAGGTAAATGCTTTTTCAGTCCGTCGAGGATGATTCGCTGGAGCGAAAAGAAACGTTCTAAAAGTCCCCATGGATGGCCTTAGGTAGAGTGAAGTGGTTGATTAGAGTTCGATGTTTGCGGCTTTTGCAACGATGGCCCATTTTTTAATTTCGTCGTCGATATACTTTTTAAATTCGTCAGGTGTGCTGCCGACTGGAAAGGCACCGATACCTTCCAATTGTTTGCGTACATCGGGCGATTTCATGATGTCAACCGTTGTTTTAGCCAAGAGATTGATGATGTCAGGTGGGGTGCCGGTTGGGGCGAGCAAGCCGCTCCACGAGCTCACTTCAAAGTCTGGAAAGCCTAGCTCGATCAATGTGGGGACATTCGGAAGTTGTGGCATGCGCTCGCGTCCCGCCACCGCTATCGGACGCAATTTGCCTGCCAGAAGGGTTGTGGTGACACCCGAGGCCGTCTTGAAACCGATCCCCACCTGTCCACCGATGACATCGTTCATCGCTGGCGAAGCCCCTTTGTAAGGGACATGCAGTAAGTCGATGTCCGCGCGTAACTTGAGCATTTCCCCAGCGAGGTGCGGCGAGCCGCCTGGGCCAGAAGTTGCGTAGGCTAACTTGCCGGGATTCGCCTTTGCATACGCAATCAATTCAGGCAGCGTTTTGAAGGGCTGATCGTTGTTGGCGACAAGGATGCTCGGGGAGGAGACGAGTTGACTAATCGGTATGAAGTCACGTTGGGTGTCGTAATTAAGCTTTTTGTATGTTGATAGGTTGGTCGCGTTGGCCACGGTACCCAAAAAGAGTGTGTAGCCGTCAGGCTTGGCACGCGCTGCCTCTTGTGAGCCGATATTTGAGCCGCCGCCTGGCTTGTTTTCGACGATAAAAGTCTGTCCAAGCGCTTTTTCCAAGCGGTTGGCAATGAGGCGGGCCACGATGTCGGTTGGACCGCCCGGTGGAAAGCCAACGATAATCTTGACAGGCCGCTCAGGATATTTGTTTTGTCCAAAGGCTGGTGTGGCGAGCGTCGCAAACGACAGCAGGGCACAGGCCAACACACGCTGAATAAACTGGGGTTTTCCAACCATGAACGTCTCCAAAATATTTTTTGCACGATACCATGGGCGCATACTTCTTGGTGCATCGGTGCAAGAGCTAGGCCCGATCGCAGCAGGGGGGCTTGGGTTATAGTCGATTCACGACTTTTCGCTTGATTTACAGCGTATTTTGGAGAAAAACATGAGCGCCGCATTGCTTTCACCTCGCATGGCCTTGGTTAGGCCATCACCGACTCTTGCTGTGACAGATAACGCCAAGGCGCTCAAAGCCAAAGGGCTGGATGTCATTGTGTTAGCCCAGGGCGAGCCCGATATGGACACGCCGGCCAATATTTGCGAGGCGGGCATACAAGCGATTCGGGCTGGGCAGACGCGCTATACGCCGGTCAATGGCACGGTTGAGCTCAAAAAGGCGATTGTTGCGAAGTTTCTGCGTGACCACGCGATGACGATCAATCCGAATGACGTGATTATCGGAACCGGGGGTAAGCAAGTTTTGTTTAATGCCTTGGTTGCAACCTTGGGGGAGGGCGATGAGGTTTTGATTCCCGCGCCTTGTTGGGTCAGTTATCCAGATATGGCGATCTTGGCGGGCGGGCAGGCCGTCACGGTCTCCTGTGGCGCCGAAACCAATTTTAAAATCACGCCCGCGCAACTGCAGAAGGCGATCACGCCGCGTCCGCGGTGGTTGATACTGAATTCACCCTCCAATCCGACGGGTTCGGTCTACACAGAGCAAGAGCTGCGCTTGTTGGGCGATGTATTGAAGAGTCATCCTAATGTGCTGGTGATGGTCGACGACATGTACGAGAAGTTGCTGTTCGACGGCACCACCTTTTGTACGTTGGCGCAAGCTGCTCCGGCGATCGCAGGCCGGATCTTGACCGTGAATGGCGTCTCGAAGGCGTACTGCATGACAGGCTGGCGGATTGGCTATGGCCATGGCCCGAGTTGGTTGATCGAGGCGATGTCAACGATCCAGTCCCAGTCAACATCGAATCCGTCTTCTGTCAGTCAAGCAGCTGCGGTCGAAGCACTCAATGGCCCGCAAGATTTCATTGCCAAGCACAATGTGATTTTCCAACGGCGACGTGACATGGTGGTGCGGATGCTCAACGAATGCGCGGGCATCACATGCTTGAAGCCGCAAGGTGCTTTTTATGTGTACCCAAGCTGCGCCGGAACGCT
>CAMBPA010000319.1 GCA_945869355.1 Bordetella parapertussis | reverse complement strand
CAGTGACGCTTTAGCCAGACCCATGGTGTTGTAGTTGGTCATGGCCTTTTCAGCGCCGAGGTAAGTCAAAGTGAGCAGGGCGCCATTGCGACCCTTCATCATTGGGCGTGCAGCTTTGGCGAGCGCCGGAAAACTATAAGAGGAAATGTCATGGGCAATGCGGAAGGCTTCGCGGGATAAGCCGTCAAGAAACTGACCGGCAATAGCTTCGCGCGGTGCAAAACCAATTGAGTGAACTAGGCCATCGAGGCCATCCCATTGTTTGGCAAGTTCTGTAAAGGTGGCTTCGATTTGACTGTCTTCGGCCACATCGCAGGGAAGAACGATCTTGCTGTCGAATCCTGTAGCAAACTCTTTGACACGCTCTTCAAAACGCTCGCCTACAAATGTAAAGGCAAGTTCTGCACCCTGTTCGTGACACGCTTTTGCGATGCCGTAGGCGATCGAACGATTGGAGATCACGCCTGTGATCAGAATACGTTTGCCGGAGAGAAAGCCCATGGACTAGTCCTAGAAGTGAAATAAAAGATATGTGAAGTGTAGATTAACTGCGTGAGCCTGTGCCCGGAATTCGTAACTTCATCCCGACTTGCACAGTGTCTGATTTTAGATTGTTAAGTGCGCGTAGGGTAGCCACTGTGGTGCCATAACGCCTGGCGATGGTCTCCAAGGACTCGCCCTTGGTCACGGTATGGGTTCTAACCGCTTGAGCGGCTGCGAGTTGGGGTGTAATCCGAAGGCCTTGCGCCGCAGGCGTCGGAATGAGCAAGGACTGGTCGCCCGCACTTCTTACGCTTGCGGGGATTCGATTGGCTTCACGCAGTCGAGACTCTTGAATGCCAAATTTTGCGGCGATCGAGGTGAAGGTCTCGCCTTGCTTAGCGTCGTACATTTTCCAGCTAGATAGCTCGCCCTTGTATTGCGCCAGATTCGCCTTGAAAATATCGACCTTGTCGCGCGGCAAAATCACGACATGATCCTCCTGAGGGGATATCAGGGGTTGATTGAAGGATGGATTAAGCGCTTGAAAATCCTCGATCGGCATTTCAGCGAGCTCAGCCGCAATCGTAAAGTCTACGTTAACGGTCTTTTTTACAGAAACAAAATAAGGCTGATTGCTGACCTCAGGGAGAAGCACTGCATAGCGCTCTGGGTCTGCCACAATATTTTTGATCGCCTGTAACTTTGGCACATAGTTACGCGTTTCATCGGGCATGTTCAGTGACAGGTAATCGGTTGGCTTACCTGCCGCCATGTTGCGAGTCACCGCGCGCTTGACTGAGCCTTCGCCCCAGTTGTAAGAGGCCAATGCAAGATACCAGTCGCCTTGAAACTCGAACAAATACGAAAGGTAGTCGAGCGCAGCATTAGTAGAGGCAATAGGGTCGCGCCGCTGGTCGTGCCACCAATCCTGCTTAAGCTTAAATTGCGTACCGGTACTTGGGATGAATTGCCAAAGCCCCGAGGCTTTTGCGTGGGAATAGGCGATAGGGTTGTACGCACTCTCAACAAACGGGAGTAAGGCGAGTTCGGTTGGTAGGCCGCGACGATTAATTTCTTCGACGATGTAATACAGGTATTTGCCAGCGCGCGACGCCATGCGTTGCATCGCTTCTGGGTGCGACGCGTAGTACTTCGTCCACTTGTCCACGAGCGGCGTATTGAGATTGGGGATCGCGTAGCCCCGACGGATGCGTTCCCAGGCGTCGAGTGGGGGGACGGTTAAATCGATGGTGCGGGAGGTGTCTTCTGCGACAAGTCGCCCGCTGTTGTCCGACAAGCCTGCGCAGCCAGTCAAACAAGCCAACAATACATAAACCAGAATACGAAATTTTTGTATCAGCATCAACGAAAATTATTTTTCCACTCTCGCAGTGCTGCGAAGACCTCGGTGGGGGTTGCGAGAGCGCATTGCGCCCATTGGGCAGCAGCTTGCGCGACAGGTGGTTGCCGAACACGCATGAAGGGATTGCAGGCAAGTTCTTGAGCGATTGAGCTCGGCAGTGTGGGTTGGTCTTGGTCGCGCGCTTGTTGTGCTTGTTCTTGCCAAAGCTTGAGCGCTTGATTGTCTGGCTCCACGGCCCGTGCCCAGCGCATATTCGAGAGCGTGTACTCGTGGGCGCAATAGACGCGGGTCTCGGGAGGCAGGGCGCCAAGCTTGCCCAGCGAATGGTCCATCTGGGCCGGAGTGCCTTCAAAGAGCCGTCCGCAGCCCGCCGCGAAGAGCGTGTCCCCGCAAAATAGGACGGGGGCTCCGTGAAATACCCCAGAGTAGGCAATGTGTCCGGCGGTATGCCCCGGCACATCCAGTACCGCTAGAGTGAACCCTAGGGACGGATCGTCGATGGTGTCGCCTTCTTGCAGAGGGCTGTCACAGCGCGGCAGCACCTCGGTTGCGGGCCCGAACACGCGGGCCCCGGTTTGGGTGACCAAATCTGACACGCCGCCGACATGGTCTTGATGGTGATGCGTGAGTAAAATGCTCACAAGAGTCAGGTTGTGACGCCTCAGGGTGTCTAATACCGGTGCAGACTGACCTGGATCAACCACCGCAGCAAGCTGCCCATTGGTCAGTAGCCATATATAGTTGTCATTAAAGGCCCTGACCGGGTAAATGCCCGGGATAAGTTGGCTAGTCATTATTTTTTCAGCAAGCATTTTTAATTATGGGAAGCACGTGTCAACAGCACAATCGTCCATTGTAAGTCTCGGCGAGTGGTTGCAATCCGATTCCGGGCAATATGCCCGGCAGTGGGAGCAGGCTCGCATCGACGCGATAGTCTCGGATGTGTTTGGCTACAACGCGATTCAGCTAGGCACACCAGAATTGGACTTGTTGCGTGCCAATCGGATGCCCACGAAGGCGTATTGCGGCGCAAGTTTGCCCTCGAATACACAGCCGAGTGACTGGGTGGGAGTGGTGCAGGCTGAACCTGAGTTTTTACCGTTTGAGACGCAAAGCATTGATTTATTGGTGTTATTTCATGGTTTGGAGTTAACCGAGCATCCCCATGAGGTACTCCGTGAGGTAGATCGCGTGCTTGTGCCCGAGGGACGAATTATCTTGTCGGGCTTCAATCCCTGG
>CAMBPA010000318.1 GCA_945869355.1 Bordetella parapertussis | reverse complement strand
ACGAGTGGATACGGGCTGAAGGTGGCGGCGGTATATCTCGTCTCATTGAGGGCGGTGATTTATTTGAACGTGCAGGCGTGCTGTTTAGTCACGTCAAAGGCAAGACACTCCCTCCCTCAGCCTCTGCGCATCGCCCAGAGGTTGCCGGACGCGCCTGGGAGGCGATGGGTGTGTCCATGGTCTTGCATCCTCGCAACCCCTACATCCCCACAGTACACATGAATGTGCGTATGTTTGTTGCACAAGCGCCGAGCGGCTCCGACCAAGAAGACATCTTCTGGTTTGGTGGCGGCATGGATCTAACGCCCTACTATGTCTTTGAAGAAGATGCTAGGCATTTTCATCAAACCAACAAAGATGCGCTCAATGCACACAGCCCGACCGCCTATGCTGAATACAAAAAGTGGTGTGATGAATATTTCTTTTTGAAACACCGCAATGAGACCCGAGGCGTCGGCGGCGTTTTTTTCGACGATTTAAGCACCAACGGCTTTGAATCATCTTTTGCACTGACTCGCTCGGTAGGCGACGCCTTTTTACCGGCCTATATGCCGATCGTTGAAAGACGCTGCATCCTGCCCTACGGTGAGCGCGAACGTGACTTCCAGGCCTACCGTCGAGGTCGTTACGTTGAATTTAATCTAGTCTTTGACCGCGGCACACTTTTTGGCCTACAGTCAGGGGGACGGACAGAGTCCATTCTGCTATCGATGCCTCCCATGGCAGCGTGGCGCTACAACTGGCAAGCAGACGCGGGCACACCTGAAGCCGCGTTACAGCTTTACCTCAAACCTCGGGATTGGTTTTAATGCGTATCGGCTTACTCGGCGGTAGTTTCGATCCAGTGCACTGTGCGCACTTGGCGTTGGCCTCGACTGCTCGCGAAGCACTCAACCTCGACCAGGTTCAGTTGATTCCGGCGGGCCAGCCTTGGCAAAGACCACCGCTAGGTGCCACGCCAGCTCAACGCCTGGAGATGGTGTGTCGCGCGATCGAAGGCCATCTGGGTTTAATTGCAAACCCTATTGAAACAGACCGCACTGGCCCCACATACACAATAGAAACACTGAACGCTCTGCCCCAAGGCTCCGACTATTTTTGGATCCTCGGGGCAGACCAGCTTTATAACTTTTGCACTTGGCGCCAGTGGTCCGAAATCGCAGCGCGCGTGCAACTCGTGGTTGCCCAGCGACCTGGGTCGCCCTTAACCGTTCCAAAAGAACTCGCGCAATGGCTTATCGCCAATCAGCGCGAGTTAATTGAATTACCGTTTCACCCACTAGATGTCTCGGCTAACGAGATCCGTCATCGGATCACCCGCGGAGAATCTACGAGTGACCTCATCCCTGAGGTTGTGGCGCAATACATCTCCGAGCATGGCCTCTACCGCCAGCGCACAGCCTGACACTGGATACTTAATGGATATTACGAAACTACAACGCATCGTCGTCGATGCACTCGAAGACGTGAAAGCGCAAGACATCAAAGTCTTCAACACGACGCATCTGACGAGCCTTTTTGACCGCGTCATCATCGCCTCAGCCACATCGAACCGTCAAACTCGCGCGCTGGCTTCAAGCGTTACAGACAAAACACGCGAAGCAGGCGGCTTTGTCATCGCCACCGAAGGCGAGGAAACAGGTGAATGGGTTCTGGTTGATCTCGGCGACATTATTGTGCACGTCATGCAGCCAGCCATCCGCGTCTATTACAACCTCGAAGAAATCTGGGGTGGCAAGGCGGTTCGCATGAAACTCGCTGCCGACTCGACACGACCAACAATCGTATCGGGCGATGCTAAATTTGATCCAATGATTCAGCGCGAAGAACCTTCCACGCGGCGCATTGCCAGCCGGACATCTCGCCCTGCCCGTTCGCCGCGCTCAACGCGCTAAGCCAACAACGCGCCTCGACCAGGACTGTTCACATGAAAATTTATGTGATCGCCATCGGGGCGAAAATGCCAGACTGGGTGAATGTCGCTTGGGATGACTACGCGAAGCGACTCCCGCCGGAATGGACCGTCGCACTCAAAGAAATCAAACCTGAACCTCGTACCACTGGCAAGACGGTGGCACAAATGATGGCCGCCGAAGCCAAGCGCCTTGAAGCGGCTATCCCTGAGGATGCTTTGCGCGTTGCGCTCGATGAACGCGGCAAAGACGTAAGCACACAAAATTTTTCAGAGACACTGCAAGCTTGGCAAAACACCAGTCAACCCATCGCCCTTCTAATTGGTGGACCCGATGGACTTGATCCCGCACTGAAATCGTCATGTACGCAGTTATTACGACTGTCCTCCATGACGATGCCACACCCCTTGGTACGCGTCGTGCTGATCGAACAAATATATCGGGGATGGTCCATTCTTGTGAATCATCCATACCATCGCGCATAATGTCCTCGACAACATTGTATCTTGCATCGGCGAGCCCGCGGCGACACGAATTGCTATTGCAAATCAATGTTACGCATGAAGTTATCGATGTGCCAGCCGCGTCTGGCGAAGATGAGCCGCGCCTAACAAACGAAAGCCCGCTCGGTTACGTTCAGCGCACAGCGCGCGACAAGGCTGATCGCGCCGTCGCCTGGCTAGAAAAACAAAATCCGGATCGCTTTAATATGAACGCTCTAATCTTGACGGCGGATACCACCGTTGCGTTGGGAGATACCATCTTAGGAAAGCCACGCGACGATAGCGATGCGAAAGAGATACTGTTGATGCTCTCTGGCAAAACGCATCTCGTACACACCGCAGTCGTATGCGCCAAAGGCGCAAAGCGCTGGGAAGCGCTCTCGACATCAGAAGTTAGCTTCGTCGAGTTATCACTAAACGATATCAACGCCTACATTGTCACAAGAGAACCCTTCCGCAAGGCTGGTGCTTACGGCATTCAGGGCTCCGCCGCGAGTTTCATACGCGAGCTGCGTGGCAGCTATACCGGCGTGATGGGTCTGCCTCTCTTTGAAACCACTCAACTACTTCAGTTGTCGCTAGGGAATAAATAATCCCTCATACTCCCCTCTCGGGCGCATAAAAAGTCTTCGCACAATAAACTAAGCGCGCAAAGACAAACCCCCAGACGCATAAGCGACTGG
>CAMBPA010000317.1 GCA_945869355.1 Bordetella parapertussis | reverse complement strand
GACGCCATTGAAAACTATATGAAAACGGCCGCTCACTCGCTGAAGATCGTGAGCCGAGCACGTGTTCCCCTAGAAGACGCCGAGCAAGCGCAAGTGATTGCCTTTCGGCCACGCGATGGTGGCATCGAGCATCTCGCGATTGTTGTAGGAGAACTTAATACAGACGCGCCAGTTTTAATCAGAATGCACTCTGAGTGTTTTACCGGTGACTTGATGGGATCGCTGCGTTGTGATTGCGGCAATCAGCTCCGCGGTGCAATTAGCGAAATCTCGAAAGTGGGTAGTGGTATTTTGCTCTATCTGGCACAAGAGGGACGCGGCATCGGCTTGGTAAACAAGCTGCGTGCCTATCAGTTGCAAGACTCCGGCTTTGATACGGTGGATGCCAATTTACAGTTAGGTTTTGATTCAGATGAGCGTGATTACTTACCTGCTGCGCAGATGCTTAGCTTGCTTGGTGTGAGCCAAGTGAAGTTGTTGACTAATAATCCCTTGAAAGTTGCTGCGCTCGCGAAGCAGGGTATTGATGTGGTTGAACGCGTTGCGCATATCTTCCCATCTAATGAACACAATGATGGTTACCTGCGTACCAAAGCAGCAAAGAGCGGGCACATGTTTAATTTTGAGATGAAGAAATAACCATCTGGCTGTTGGCAGGCAGTCTTAGTGGGCCTGATCCAAGCACACCAGCAAGGACGCAGCACGGACAGCTTTAGCGTGATGAGCAATGGCGAGGTCCTGGGTCGTCGTTAGACCACGCCTGGCGCACCTGCTTTCGAGGGTGCTGCGTCATAGAGGGGTGGGTGGGTCACGATAGACTTCAGTTCGGGATGCGCGACCTTCAAGGCACTCAGGTCGGGTTTAGCGCGGCAAAGTTCTGGGTCAGCGGCAAAGGCTTGTTCGAGCGCGTGTGCCGCAGCCATCAGTTTCCCATCCTCATAGAGCCGCCCAGAAATCTGTAAACCGAACGGCATGCCGTGTTCGTCTCTTCCACAAGGCAAGGCAAGGGTTGGATTAGTGGCCAGCGTCACCACATAGGTTAAGCCGAGCCAGTGGTAGTAGTTTTTCATTTCGTGCTTGTCTACCTTTGCCGCGTAGAGTTCAGTCCACGGGAAAGGCGTAACCGGTACAACCGGCGATAAGATCAAATCGTATTTTTCGGTGGCGGCTGAAAAAGCACGCATGATGCGTGATTGTTCGAGATGCGCCCAAGCACGATCCGCAAGCGTAATCGCAGCAGCGATATCCATGTTGGCGCGGATGTTTGGCCCGAGATTTTCAGGATTTTTGCGCCAGATGTCGGCAAAGGCGGCAACAAAATTCTCGGCACGTAAGATATCGAAGGCGCGATCAGCCTCTGCAAAATTTAAGTCAACAGGTTCGCAACACTCAACCATTGGCGTGATGGCTTGCATGCGTTTGCGGAACACACGGCGGTACTCTTCGCCAACGATACAAACGCCAAAATCTTCTGTGTAGCCAATGCGCAGATTAGACAAATCAATATGGCGCATCGGCCAAATCGTGGAGCCGTCTACAGGATAGGCCAGAGGGTCCATTGGGTCACGACCAATACTTGCGCCCATCAAAAACGCGGTGTCAGCCACCGTGCGGCCCATTGGCCCCAACACTGAAATTACGGACCAACCGAGCGCGCGACCATCATTAGGAACCGTGCCGGGTGATGGACGCATACCCACGACGCCGCACATTGCGGCCGGGATGCGCAACGAGCCGCCTGTGTCGGAGCCTGTACAGATCGGCAAGAGGTCGGTAGCTAGCGCAGCCGCCGAGCCACCCGAAGAGCCACCTGCATTGAGGCTGGGATTAAATGGGTTGCCGGTGGCACCCCATACTGCATTGCGAGAGTTAGCACCCGCACCCATATCTGGCACGTTGGTTTTAGCGGTGACGATGGCCCCAGCGGTGCGCAGTCGTGCGACAAGGCTGTTGTCTTGAGCGGGGATATTCCCACGCAGCCCAATATTGCCGTAGGTGGTTAACAAGCCCTTGGTGTCTTGCAAGTCCTTGACCCCTAGAGGCAGTCCATGCAGCAAGCCAAGCTTATCCCCCCGCATGACAGCGGCTTCAGCCTCTTTGGCAGTCGCGCGCGCGCGATCGAAGTCGGTGGCGGTGATCGCATTGATGGCCGGGTTGTATTGCCCGATACGTGCGATACAAGCATCCATGAGTTCGACCGGCGAGATCTTTTTGGTGCCGATCAGGCGACGTAGTTCTAGGGCGGAGAGTTCGGGTAGGTTCATATTCTGATGACGAGTCGGTTGTCCAAAGGTGCTCTCAGTATAGACCTGGCGAAACCTCTTGGCATACGGTTGCGCGGTTGTACAATTTGGCTCAGATGAAACAGACGCCAGCCATCCGCAGCATTTTTTTTGAATTCCTACTGATTGGTCTAGTCAGTTTCGGTGGTGGGATCATGGCCTACGAGCGCCGCTTGCTGCTCGAGAAACGTAAGTGGCTCACCAATGATGAGTTCATGGCCATTCTCGCGATGGGCCAGACCATGCCGGGCTTGAACTCCGTTAATTTAGCAATGCTATCCGGTGATCGTATACGCGGATTAGCGGGTGCTTTGGCCGCAGTCATTGGATTAATCTCGCCGGGCGTGTGCTTCGTTTTGGCGGCTGCGGTTGCGTATAGCCAGGGTGCTGACTACCCTTTGGCGAATGTGTTCTTGGCAGGTGTTTCGGCGGGCGCGACGGGCTTGATTGCGTCGGTTACCTTGCGTATTGGCAGACCACATTTCAAAAGGTGGAAATCAGTGCCTGTCATTCTTGCCACCTTTGTGTGCATGAGCTTTTTTAAACTCTCCCTGGTAACAGTGTTGCTCATCATGGCACCCATTGGCCTATGGTTGCATCGCCCCACTCCACCAGAGGCTGAGAGTACGCCGGAGAATAAAAAGTGAGCGTCATACTGCAGCTTGCCTTGACCTTCAGCATGCTCTCGGTTCTTGCGGTTGGCGGCGGCACGGCCGTATTGCCCGAAATGCAAAACGTGTTGTCCATGCGTTTCGGACTTGATCGCCTTGAGTTCGTACATATTTACAGTATGGGCCAACTGTCACCCGGCCCAAATA
>CAMBPA010000316.1 GCA_945869355.1 Bordetella parapertussis | reverse complement strand
TCCCGAATGGCGCTTCCTGCAAACTCAATCGCATGCCCGGTACCACCTGCCGTGCCAATCACGCCGATGACGTGCAAAATAATGTCTTTCGCTGTGCAACCAACAGGCAGTGTGCCTTCAACGCGCACCAACATATTTTTGTTTTTCTTGGCCTGCAGTGTTTGAGTCGCCATGACATGCTCGACTTCTGAGGTACCAATTCCAAATGCCAGTGCTCCCAACGCGCCATGTGTGCTCGTATGCGAATCGCCGCAAACGACGGTCATACCAGGTAGCGTCGCGCCTTGCTCGGGACCGATGACATGCACGATGCCTTGGCGCAAATCGTTCATCTTGAACTCGATGACGTTGTGCTTCTCGCAGTTGGCATCCAGCGTGTCGACCTGCAGCTTGGAGATCGGATCGGTGATGCCCTCTTTACGATCAATGGTCGGAACGTTGTGGTCCGCCACGGCAAGGTTGGCGTTCAGGCGCCATAGCTTACGACCGGCAAGTTCCAGCCCCTCAACGGCTTGTGGACTGGTTACTTCGTGCAACAAATGGCGGTCAATGTATAGGATCGTGGTGCCGTCGGCCTCTTCGTGAACCACATGGGCGTCCCATAGCTTGTCGTAAAGTGTTTTTTTCATGACGTTGTCTCTGTCGGTCGCTATGAAGCGTTAATTGTTTAGCGTTTGATTATGCCATAGGGATCACCCCCTCATGGCAGCTGTTTCATCCCGGCTAGCTGCGTAAAACAGCTCCGCACTGGGCCCGATCTAGCAGGGCATGATCCGCCAGCACCAACGCCAGCAAAGCCTCGGCAATGGGTGTAGCCCGAATGCCGACACAGGGGTCATGCCGACCGAGGGTCTGAACCATGACAGCTTGCCCCGCTTTGTCTACCGAACGGCGCTCGGTTCGGATACTTGAGGTTGGCTTGATCGCCAAGCTCACCGTCACAGGTTGCCCAGTCGATATTCCGCCCAGAACCCCCCCGGCATGGTTGGTCAGGAATCCGGCGGGTGTCATTTCGTCTCCGTGCTCCGATCCGCGTTGCGCCACGCTCCGAAAGCCGGCGCCAATTTCGACACCTTTCACCGCATTAAGTCCCATCATTGCATGGGCGATATCAGCATCGAGTCGGTCGTAAATCGGCGTCCCCCAGCCCACTGGGACACCCTCAGCCACAACCTCTATGCGCGCGCCGACGGAGTCGCCCGCCTTGCGCAACATATCCATGTAATCCTCAAGCTCTTGGACCCGCCTGGGGTCGGCAGCAAAGAACGGGTTATTTGGTACGTGCTCCCAACTCACAAACGCGAGCTCGAGCGGACCCAACGCAGACATGTACCCACGCACTTGGGTACCGAAAGTCT
Organism: Bordetella parapertussis; assembly: GCA_945869355.1. Lineage (GTDB taxonomy): Bacteria > Pseudomonadota > Gammaproteobacteria > Burkholderiales > Burkholderiaceae_B > Zwartia > Zwartia parapertussis_F. The sequence continues at coordinate 1,742 of CAMBPA010000316.1, read as the reverse complement.
CTTTTAGCCATTTTTTTGCAATTGCGCCTGCAGCAACGGTGGGTGCCGTCAGACGCGCGGAAGAACGCCCCCCACCGCGGGCGTCACGCACACCATACTTCTTGAAGTACGAGTAGTCAGCATGCCCAGGACGAAATGTCTGAGCAATGTTGCTGTAATCCTTGCTACGAGCGTCCGTGTTGCGAATCAAGAGCCCGATAGGGGTTCCTGTTGTGTAGCCTTCAAACACCCCCGATAAGATTTCAACGAGATCAGATTCTTGACGCTGCGTGACGTGGCGAGAAGTCCCTGGACGGCGCCGATCAAGCTCAATCTGTATATCCTCTTCGCACAAGGCGAGCCCGGGCGGGCAGCCATCGACCACGCAGCCGATCGCCGGGCCATGAGACTCACCAAAATTGGTGACGCGAAACAGAGTGCCGAGTGTGTTGCCAGACATATGTGAACCGTACGAACCTGTGGTTGATATTGAATTATGGCACTAGGACGAGCAACTTACTTCGATTTTAGCTGCCCAAGCAGGCGTCTGAGCGGCGTAAGCGTCCATTCCGACCTGATAGGCGTATGGTGAACCCAATACACGCATGAGCCGATCGACCTCAGTAAAATCGCCAGCTTGAGCGTCCTCAATGGCTTTTTGAGCCAAATGATTGCGTAAAACATAGAGTGGGTTGGCCGCAAGCATCAAGTCCAGACGCGTGCTCCTGTCCATGGCGCGGTTTGACCCAATCCGTTGCAAGTAGCGCTCGAGCCAGGCTTGCGCCGCCTCGCGGTCAAGAAAAAGGTCAATAAATGGCTGCACGGTGGGACCAGTCGTGCCACCCAAATCACGTCGAATACGCTCCGGATCCGCGGCACCTACACCTGGAGCATGCGCGAGTTGTCTAAACGTAAGCGTGAAATCCGAATGATTCGCTTGCATCAGCGACCATAGGTCATCCATCAAGGTTTCGTCTCCCTCTTGCCACGCATCTAGACCCAACTTTTGAGTCATTTGGCGCTGCATTGCTTGAAGGAAAATGGGTTCAAAGGTATCCAAGGCCGAACGTAACGCATCCGCATCCGGCGCGATCACATGTAAGCTATTTGCGAGTTGGTACAGATTCCAGTGAGCAACCTTGGGTTGTGCATGCCAGGCATAGCGCCCTTGTGCATCCGTGTGATTACAAATATGCTTGGCATCAAAGCCGTCCATGAAACCAAACGGACCATAGTCGAGGGTCAGGCCAAGAATTGACATATTGTCGGTATTCATTACACCGTGGCAAAAGCCGACAAGCTGCCACTGCGCCATCAAAAGAGCCGTTCGCCGGACCACGGCACGAAGCAGCCGAACATATCTTTGATCTGATGTGTCCGCAATGCCAGGATCGGGCAATAAGCACTCTGGGTAAAAATGCGTGATCACATAGTTCGCTAACGTGGTCAACTGATCCGGCGCATTGCGCGCCGCCCAGTGTTCAAAGGACCCAAATCGAATAAAACTAGGTGCCATGCGCGCAACGACTGCCGCGGTCTCGGCGGTTTCACGTATGACGCGGTCTTTCGCACTCACCAGCGAAAGTGCCTGGGTTGTGGGTATCCCCAAACCTTGCATTGCCTGGCTTGCGAGATACTCGCGTATGGAAGAGCGCAACACGGCTCTTCCATCCCCGCGGCGAGAATACGGTGTGGGTCCTGCCCCTTTGAGTTGCAACTCCCAACTACCTTGCGGGCCGGCGATTTCGCCGAGCAGGTGGGCG
>CAMBPA010000315.1 GCA_945869355.1 Bordetella parapertussis | reverse complement strand
GTCAGTGACATCAAGACGATTGAGTCGCGCTCAATCGGTGGCCTCACGATCATCAAAATCTATTTCCAGCCAAATGTAAATATTCAAATGGCGATCTCACAAGTCGTGGCGGTTTCACAGTCAGCGCTAAGACAAATGCCTCCGGGCATCACACCGCCGCTGGTGATTAAGTACACAGCCTCTTCGGTTCCTGTTGTTCAAATCGGCATGTCGAGCAAGACCCTAGCCGAAAAAGACCTATTCGACGCAGCACTCAACATCCTGCGCCCCCAACTGATCACCATTCCTGGGCTGGCAATGCCCTTTCCTTATGGTGGCAAAGTACGCGCAGTGTCCGTCGATATCAACCCAGAAGCCTTGCGATCAAAGGGGATGACCTCCTCGGATGTCATCAACGCCATCACGACACAGAACTTAACACTCCCCTCAGGCACAACCAAAATCGATGATGTTGAATTCAACATTTCGATGAACTCCTCGCCGGTCAGTATCGCGGGGCTCAACAACATACCTGTACGAACCGTCAATGGTGCAACGACCTACTTACGAGAAGTCGCCCACGTCAGGGATGGCTTTTCGCCACAGATCAATATCGTGCGTCAAGATGGCGAGCGTGGCCTACTACTAACGGCCCTAAAAAACGGTGGCGCATCGACCTTGGATGTTGTGAGCAGAATTAAGACTATGCTTCCCACACTGTTGCCTCTGCTACCCGAGGGCATCGACGTCACGCTACTAGCCGATCAGTCCGTATTTGTGAAGCAAGCTATCTCGGGCGTCATTCATGAAGCGCTTCTCGCCGCAGGACTGACAGCAATCATGTTGCTGCTTTTTTTAGGCAATTGGCGCACGACTGTGATCGTTGCGATCTCTATCCCTCTTTCCATCTTTACCTCGCTGATCGTGCTGCACCTGATCGGACAGACCATCAACATCATGACGCTTGGGGGGCTCGCCCTCGCGGTCGGCATTTTGGTAGACGACGCGACGGTCACGATTGAAAATATCGAACGACATCTGCATATGGGAAAAGGCCTGTATGAAGCCGTCATGGATGGTGCAGGCGAAATTGCGGTGCCCACCTTTGTATCGACGCTTTGTATCTGTATTGTTTTCGTCCCCATGTTTTTCTTGGGTGGGGTGGCGCGCTACCTTTTTGTGCCGCTCGCCGAAGCCGTGAGTTTCGCCATGCTCGCCTCGTACGTTCTGTCGCGCACTCTTGTGCCGACCATGGCGTATCTGTTATTAAAAAATCAAGGGGCGCCTGGATGGTTTGATTCGCGTATCCACGCCGCGCACTTGCACTTTAACAAAGGCTTTGAACGCTTCCGCGCCGCTTATGTCATCGTGCTCAGCAGTTTGCTTGAACACCGTACAAGATTTATTCTCGGCTTCCTCGGCTTTTGTATTCTGTCATGCGGAAACTATTTCGCACTTGGGCGAGACCTCTTCCCCACGGTAGACACCGGTCAGATTAAATTACATATGCGTGCGCCCAGTGGCACCCGCGTTGAACGCACAGCCATCATCGCCGACGAAGTACAAGCTGTCATCCGCCGAGTCATTCCCCCCGCAGAGCTTGACGGCATCCTTGATAACATTGGTCAGCCAAACAGCGGCATCAACCTCTCGTATAGCAGTTCAGGAACGATCGGATCTTTCGACGCCGACATCATGATCACGCTCAAGTCTGGTCATAAAAAATCGAGCGAATACTACATGGATAAGCTCATGCCCGAACTGCGCAAGAACTTCCCTGGCGTCGAATTTTTCTATCAAGCCGCAGATATCGTCACACAAATTTTAAACTTCGGCATACCGTCGGCGATCGATGTACAAATCGTTGGTAACAACTATGCAGCCAATCAGCAGCTAGCAGCGAAACTAGTCGGAAAAATTGCAGCAGTACCCGGTGCTGCGGATGTACACATCCACCAGCGCCTAGACAGGCCTGCGATCGCTTTAACGATGGATCGTACGCGCATGCAAGCCATGGGCCTCACACCCGCCGATCTTGCCCAAAACGTTTTGCTGCCGCTTTCGGGTAGTTCACAGACCTCGCCCAACTTCTGGCTAAATCCCAATAACAATATCAACTACTCAATACAAGTCCAAGCGCCACAATCTAACATTAGCTCACTCGATGAATTGCTCAGGCTCCCAGTCGGCCCGTCCAACGCAGCGGCATCTAACGCGGCGTCAGCGATCAACAGCGCATCTGGCAGAGGTACTCAGCTACTCGGTAATCTTGTGACTGCGTCGCCAACAACCGAGTTTGCAATCTTTACCCGCTACAACATTCTGCCAGCAATCAATATTTACGCAAACGTTCGAGGCCGCGACTTGGCGTCAGTTGCGAAAGAAATTCAGACCATTGTTGACGAAGCCAAACCGCAGTTACCAAGGGGCAGTCGCATTGAAATGCGTGGCCAAGTCGAGACTATGCACGAGTCCTTCACCGGTCTCGCAATCGGGCTAATCGGGGCAATTATTTTGGTCTACTTGTTGATTGTGATTAACTTCCAGTCCTGGCTTGATCCCTTTATCGTGATCGCCGCACTCATCGCTGCACTCGCGGGCATTGCCTGGATGTTGATTTTGACTGCCACCAACTTGAGCGTACCTGCCCTGACCGGAGCCATCATGACGATGGGGGTTGCGACTGCAAATAGCGTTCTGGTGATATCTTTTGCTCGACAGAGGCTACGTGAAGGTCTGACGCCGCTGGCTGCCGCACTTGACGCGGGTGCGACGCGCCTGCGTCCCGTTCTCATGACTGCAATCGCCATGATTCTCGGCATGGTCCCTTTGGCCATTGGTCTAGGTGAAGGCTCTGAGCAAAATGCACCCTTAGGTCGCGCTGTCATCGGCGGACTGATCTTCGCGACCGTCTCCACCGTTTTATTCGTACCTGTGCTGTTTGCCGCCTTTCATGAACGCCTGGCGGCACGCAGGTTGAACAAGGAATTGACAACATGACAGATCCAGACAAAAGCACAACCGCGACGATGCGTCGGGTAAAACTCGCAACCGCGGTCGTGCTCATTTTTCTGTTGCTCGGCCTTGGTAAAACCCTTTACTCTCGCTGGTCCTATGGCGACG
>CAMBPA010000314.1 GCA_945869355.1 Bordetella parapertussis | reverse complement strand
AAGGCAATGTCCACCGTGGTTGGCTCTCCGTTGGTTAAGCTCATTTTGCTGGTGTTGATCTGGGGGTACCTGCATCACTTCTGTGCGGGCATCCGCTACCTGGCTCTTGACCTCCACATCGGAGTTGACAAAGAGCCGGCTGCCAAAAGCGCCAGTCTGGTTTTGGGCGTCAGTCTTGCGCTGACCGTTGTCTTTGCACTCAAATTATTCGGAGTCTGGTAATGGTTCCCGTTGAAAAAATTGGTCCAAAGCGCCTAGTAGTCGGCGCGCATTACGGAACAAGCGAGTTCATTGCCCAGCGCGTCACAGCCATTATTTTGGCTGTTTACACTTTAGTGCTGCTCGTGGGCGTCTTGACGATGACCGGGTTCACGTACGCTGGCTGGAAAAATCTATTTACGTTCACCTGTTTCTCCATTCCGGTGGGGCAGATCTTGGCGACGCTGGCGATGGTTTCGCTCGCTTGGCATGCCTGGATTGGGGTGCGTGACATTTGGATGGACTATGTCAAGCCCGTAGGCCTTCGTATCTTGTTGCTGGTTCTGACCCTCCTGTGGTTGGTCGGATCGGTCGTGTATTTTGTACACATCCTCTGGAGAAATTAAGTCGTGGCTGCTGTCAAATCTTCTTTACCGCGCCGTCAGTTTGATGTGGTGGTCGTGGGTGCCGGCGGTGCCGGTATGCGTTGTTCCTTGCAGCTCGCAAATGCTGGGCTCTCCGTTGCTGTGTTGTCTAAAGTGTTCCCCACCCGTTCACACACGGTGGCTGCGCAAGGTGGTATCGGTGCGTCGCTTGGCAACATGAGCGAAGACAACTGGTACTGGCACATGTATGACACCGTGAAAGGATCGGACTGGTTAGGTGACCAAGACGCGATCGAATTTATGTGTCGTGAAGCGCCCAATGCTGTGTACGAGCTCGAGCACTTCGGTATGCCTTTCGACCGTAATCCAGATGGCACAATCTATCAGCGTCCATTCGGTGGGCACACTGCTAACTTTGGCGAAAAGCCTGTGCAACGTGCTTGCGCTGCCGCTGACCGCACGGGTCATGCTTTGCTGCACACGCTCTATCAGCGCAACGTGGCTTCACGTACGCAGTTTTTCGTTGAGTGGATGGCGCTGGATCTAATTCGCAACGACGCAGGTGATGTGTTGGGTGTGACGGCACTCGAGATGGAAACAGGTGAAATCTATATTTTTGAAGCCAAGACGACCGTGATTGCAACCGGCGGCGCTGGACGTATTTGGGCCGCCTCGACCAATGCCTTCATCAATACCGGTGACGGGATGGGCATGGCTGCTCGCGCTGGTATCCCGATGATGGATATGGAGTTCTGGCAGTTCCATCCAACTGGTGTTGCGGGTGCGGGCGTCCTCATTACTGAGGGTGTGCGCGGTGAGGGCGGAATCTTGCTGAACAAAGACGGCGAGCGCTTTATGGAGCGCTACGCCCCGACGCTCAAAGACTTGGCGCCGCGTGACTTTATTTCACGTTGTATGGACCAAGAAATTAAAGAGGGTCGTGGCTGTGGTCCGGACGGTGCTTATGTGCACTTGAAGCTGGATCATTTGGGTGCTGACGTCATTAACAAGCGTCTGCCTTCGATCCTTGAAATCGGTCACAAGTTTGCCAACGTCGATGCAACGAAAGAGCCGATTCCTGTTGTGCCAACCATTCACTATCAGATGGGTGGTATTCCCTGTAATTACCACGGTCAAGTGACGATTTGGGATGGTAAGCAGGCTCAGGTGGTCAATGGTCTCTACGCGATTGGTGAGTGCTCGGCCACTTCGGTCCACGGCGCAAACCGTTTGGGTACAAACTCCCTGCTCGACTTGATTGTGTTTGGTCGCGCTGCGGGCAATCACATTGTTGCTGCGCATCCCGAACGTCAGCGTTCACATCAACCGCTGCCACAGGCGTCGATTGATTTCTCATTGGATCGCGTCAACAAGCTTGAGTCGCGTACGACGGGTGAGCGTACTCAGGTGGTGGGTAACGAAATTCGTAACGCGATGCAGCAACATTGCGGCGTATTTCGCACCATGGCGTCTCTTAAAGAAGGCGTGGCTAAGATTGATGCGCTCGCTGAAAAAGTCGACAACATCGCTTTCCAGGATAAGTCGAAAGTTTTCAATACGGCCCGCATTGAAGCGCTGGAGCTTAGTAATATGATTGAAGTTGCACGCTCGACGATTTACTCGGCTGCGGCGCGTACAGAAAGTCGCGGCGCACATGCGGTAGATGACCATCCCACGCGTGACGACGAGAACTGGATCAAGCACACACTTTGGTATTCCAAAGGCAATCGCCTGGATTACAAGCCGGTGCAGCTGCAGCCTCTTACCGTTGATAGTTTCCCTCCCAAGACGCGTACATTTTAAGATCAGGACACTTGGAACACATCATGAGCACCAAACGCATCGTGAAGTTTGAAATCTACCGCTACGATCCAGACAAGGACGCGCGTCCCTACATGCAAAAGCTCGAGGTTGAGCTGCAGCCCACTGACAAAATGTTGCTCGATGCGCTGATGCGTATCAAGATGGATGTGGATGACAGTTTGGCGTTGCGTCGTTCGTGCCGTGAGGGCGTCTGTGGCTCAGATGCCATGAACATCAACGGCAAAAACGGTTTGGCTTGTACGACCAACATGCTCGAATTAAAGGAGCCTGTTGTGTTGCGTCCATTGCCAGGCTTGCCAGTGATTCGTGACCTGATTGTTGATATGACGCACTTCTTCAATCAGTACCACTCGATTCGTCCTTACCTAATCAACGACACGGCCCCTCCCGAGAAAGAGCGCCTGCAGACCCCTGCTGCACGCGAAGAACTCGACGGTCTGTATGAATGCATCTTGTGCGCGTGCTGTTCGACGTCGTGCCCATCGTTTTGGTGGAACCCTGATAAGTTTGTAGGCCCTGCTGGCTTGTTACAGGCGTACCGCTTTATTGCTGATACGCGTGATCATGCGACTGGTGAGCGTCTGGACAATCTTGAAGATCCTTATCGCTTGTTCCGCTGCCATACCATCATGAACTGTGTCGATGTGTGCCCGAAAGGGTTGAATCCGACACGCGCAATTGGCAAAATTAAAGAAAT
>CAMBPA010000313.1 GCA_945869355.1 Bordetella parapertussis | reverse complement strand
GACCGTTGGGTCACAGCAGTTTCGGGTGGGACAAGGCGTGCGGCACGCACGCTTTGGCGATGGCACGATCGTAGGCTTAGCGGGCAGTGGGATCGATGCCCAAGCGCAAATTCAGTTTAGGGATGTGGGTGCCAAGACCTTAGCGCTTGGTATCGCCAAGCTCGATATTATTCAGAGCTGAGCTCTAGCTGTTCAAGCTCTTCTTGCAAACTTAACCAGAGCTCTTCAAGTTCTGACGCGCGTTTGGTGAGTTCGCCGTGTTTGGCGAGCGTCTCCATGCGCTCTTGTCGATATGTGTCGTGATATAAATCTGGATCGGCAATGCGTTCGTCGAGCGCGCGCACTTGTAATTGCGTGGCTTCTAAGTCTTTTTCAACTGTTTTGAGTTTGTTTTCAATCGGCTTGCGTCGTTGCGCGAGTCGTTGACGCTCTTGAGCTTGCTCGCGTTTCTGATTTTTGCGATCGCCGACAATGGCTTGCGCATCTAGGCTGGGTGCAACACCCTGCGCGGTGGGCTTGATTGCCTCACGTACCAGGGCATCTTGTTTACGTGCGTTGGCTTGATGTTGAGCAAGCCAATCGCGGTAGTCCTCTAAGTCGCCATCAAACTCTTGCACGCCACCATCGGCAACAATCCAAAAGCTGTCAACGGTGGTTCGTAACAAATGTCTGTCGTGAGAGACTAACAACATGCTGCCACCGAACTCAGCGAGCGCTGTCGTAAGCGCTTCGCGTGTCTCAACGTCTAGGTGGTTGCTTGGTTCATCAAGTAATAAGAGATTCGGCTTTTGCCAAACAATCAGGGAGAGCGCGAGTCGGGCTTTTTCGCCACCCGACATGGGCTCGACCTTATCCATGACTCGATCCCCACCAAACCCGAAACCGCCTAAATAGTTGCGCAGTTCCTGCTCGCGGGTTTGCGGCGCGAGTCGTGCGAGATGTTGTAGTGGGCTGCTATCGACATCCAACATATCGAGTTGGTGCTGCGCAAAATAGCCAACCTCTAGCCCTCGCGACGCTTTGCGGCTGCCTGATTGCACGTCGAGTTCACCGGCAAGCGTTTTAACAAGGGTGCTCTTGCCAGCGCCGTTGACACCCAGGATGCCAATACGATCTCCGCCTCGTACCATCAGCTTGACGCCGCGGAGAATCGGGATGTGTGCACCGGTCTCGTCGGTGTAGCCGGCCTGCATGTCGTCGAGCACGAGCAAGGGGTCTGGCATTTCATCCGGAGAGGGGATGCGGATGTCGATCCCTGACTCCGCGTGGATAGGTGCGAGTTGCTCCATCCGTGCAAGGGCTTTGACACGGCTTTGCGCTTGTTTGGCTTTTGACGCCTTGGCTTTAAAGCGATCGATAAAGCCTTGAAGCCGAGCCGCCTCGCGCGTTTGCCGTTCGTACGCTATCGAGGTTTGGCGTAGACGCTCTGCACGTTGTAAGACAAAGTCTTGGTAACCGCCTTTGTAGCGATTGAGCTTGCCTTGATCGAAGTGCAAAATGGTTTGCGCGACGGCATCGAGAAATTCAGTGTCGTGTGAAATAAGTAGAACAGTGCCTTGGTAAGCGCCAAGCCAGCGCTCAAGCCAAAGCATGGCATCGAGGTCGAGGTGGTTGGTAGGTTCGTCCAGTAGCAGGAGCTCTGAGGGCGCCATCAACGCGCGCGCTAAGGCGAGTCGCATGCGCCAACCACCGGAGAAACTATCGACCGGTTGCTCCCATTGCGTTGGGGTGAAACCCAAGCCCGCGAGCAGTTGCTCGGCACGGGAGGCTGCTGTCCAGGCGTCCGCCTCAATTAAATCTGCCTCAAGCTCTGCGATCTTGGCGCCATAGGCATCGATACGTGTGGGATGCTGTTCGAGCTCAGCGTTGATTACGGCACGCGCGGCTTGAAGTGCGCGCAGATGCGTGTCGCCGTCTATGACAAACTCTCGTGCGGCGTTTGTTGTTGACGCAATCTCTTGCCTCACGCTCGCGATACGCCAGCCAGAGGGCACATCTAGACTTCCTGCATCCGCATCGAGCTCGTGCTGTAGCAACGCGAATAGGGTGGATTTACCTGCACCGTTTTTGCCGACAAAGCCTACGCGTTCACCGGGGTGAACGACGAACTCGGTTTGATCCAAGAGTACTTTGGTGCCGCGCCGCACCGTCAAGCCAGACGCGCGAATCACGACTGCAGTTGTCCGCGGCTAAGCAAAAGAATTTGGTCTGATGCTTCAGTGGTATCCAGCCAGACGGGTTCTAACTCTGGAAATGCGGCGTCGAAGAACGCCCGCTCGTGTCCGATCTCGATCACAAGCCAGCCTGCTTCACTGAGGTGGGCAGGCGCTTGTTCGATGATGGTGCGTACGACATCCATGCCATCATCACCACCCGCGAAGGCTAGACGTGGCTCGTGTCGGTACTCTGCGGGAAGTTTCCCCATGGAGGAGGTATTGACGTAGGGTGGGTTGCTGATGATGAGGTCGTAGCGCGCAGCCACGGGTAAGGGGTCGTAAAGACTGCCTTGGTGCAGATTGAGTCTGTCGTCCAGGCCATGTTGAGTGACATTGATTGCTGCCACGTCGAGCGCATCACGTGAGAGTTCGGTTGCATCGATGAAGGCTTCAGGAAACTGATGCGCAGCAATAATGGCCAAACAGCCAGACCCCGTGCAGAGATCCAGAATCCCTGTTACTTCGTAAGGGTCGCTGATCCAGGGGCTTAGCTGGTTCATTAACAATTCGGCAAGGGGCGAGCGCGGAACAATGACACGTTGATCGACGTGGAATCGGTACCCTTGCAGCCATGCTTCGTGCGTGAGGTAAGGCGCGGGAAGCCGTTGCTCGCAACGCAGATCAATGAAGGAAAGCGCGCGCTCGCGCTCAGCAGGCAAGACTCGGGCGTCCATAAAGGGTTCTAGCTGATCCGGTGGCAAATGCAAGGCAAATAACACCAGATAGACTGCTTCGTCCCATGCGTTGTCAGAACCATGACCAAAGAAGAGTTTGGTTTCGTTAAAGCGTGAGACGCCGTAGCGAATGAGGTCGCGCACATTGCACAGGGCGTCCCGGGATTGCGACATTAGGCTCTCAGGAGATCGTTGATGCTTGTCTTCGCACGGGTTTGCGCATCGACGCGTTTGACGAT
>CAMBPA010000312.1 GCA_945869355.1 Bordetella parapertussis | reverse complement strand
CTTGAGACAACTTTGTTCATATGTTTGAGACGATAGGTTGATCGTTTATTGTATTGTCGTGGAGTTCTTCAACAAGGCGATAGGTCAAATGCCACTTGCTACCGCTCATGACATAACCTCGTGTACGTTAGGCGAGTGTAAAAACAGGAACGCTTGGCCCGTCTTCGCTAGGCTTAAAGGCAACCTTCACACGTTGTCCGCAACGAATGGTATCGAGGTCGCAGTCCACAATATTGGTCAACATGGTTGGGCCCTCGTCGAGCGTGACGTAGGCAAGGGCATAAGGAACGGGACCCGAGGTTCGGGTGATGCTGTAGCTGTAGATCGTCCCAGAGCCCTTCGCCTCTTTCCATTCGGTCTTGTCGCTAAAGCAGAATGGGCAGAGCGTACGCGGATAGTGATGATATTCACCGCAGTCGGTGCATTGTTTGACGAGTAACTTGCCTTCGGTTGCAGCGTTGAAGTAGACCTCGTCACCATCGTTATATTTAGGTGCAGGAATCTTTCTGTCTTGGTAGGGTGTAGTCATCGCGTTATTCTCTTTCCATAATTAGGGTGGCACTGCCATGGCGTGTGCTCAAGGCACCGCCCGTGCCATGTGCGAGCGCTAGGTCGCAGTTTTTGACTTGTACGAGGGGATGCGCTTCGCCGCGCAGTTGTCGAACGGCTTCAATGATCTTGGTGATGCCACCACGGTTGACTGGGTGGTTGTTGCAGAGGCCGCCACCGTCGGTGTTGAAGGGCAGCTTGCCGACACCCGAGATTAGATTGCCATCCATCACGAACTTGCCGCCTTCGCCTTTTTTGCAAAAGCCCAGATCCTCTAGTGTCATCACCACCGTGATCGTGAAGCTGTCGTAGATCGATGCGTACTTGATGTCTTTGGGCGTGATGCCAGCTTCAGCAAACGCGATGGGGCCGGAGCGCACCGCACCTGAATAGGTGATGTCGACTTTGCCGCCCATCTGGCCCTTCGGGGACTCGCCTGCGCCGATGAGTCTTACTTTTGGGCGCTTCAGTGTTTTGGCGATTGCTGGACTGACCACGATCACTGCGCCGCCGCCATCGGTAACCACGCAGCAGTCCAGTCGATGCAGAGGGTCTGAAATCATGGGCGAGTTCACCACATCTTCAACCGTCACAACTTTTTTTAGCATCGCGTTTGGGTTGTGTTGCGCATGGTGCGATGCAGCAACCTTTACCCAGGCCAACTGCTCACTTGTGGTGCCAAACTCGTACATGTGGCGCATCGCGGCTAGTGCATACAGGTTCACCGTCACTGGGCCGTAGGGGATTTCGAAAGGGGTATCGGGAATGCTCGAATCCAGTTCGCGCACGATTGTCCCCGGTCTGCCAAAGCCCGCACAGGTGATAAGTGCCACATTGCATTTTCCGGCAGCGATCGCCTCTGCGGCGTGGGCAACCAGATACAGATAGGAAGAGCCCCCTGTATTAGTGGAATCGGAATGCGTGACGGTCAGCCCCATGTAGTCAATCATGTTGATGCCGCCTAGGCCTCCTGGGGCGTCGGTCGAACAGAAATACCCGTCCACGTCCTGCAGGGTTAGACCCGCATCCTCAAGCGCACCTTTGGCGCATTCGGCATGTAACTGTGCCAGGGATTTATTTAGGATTTTTCGTGCAGGATGCTCAAAAATGCCTGCGATGTAGGCCTTACCTTTGATGCTCATAGTGATGAAGTCTCGTCAGTTTTTAGCTTGATGTAAGGGAAATAAACGACCAAGCGATTTTTATTTACTATACAGGTTTTATACCATCGCTCTTGTATATTACGAAAACGTAGATTTACCCCCAATAAAGAGATAACCATGAACCTGACTCCGGAACAACTTGCGGACTTCGACAAGGATGGCTACCTGTTTTTTCCTGGCTTGTTCAGCCCCGAAGAAACCAAAGCGCTCAATGCTGCAGTGCCAGAACTTTACAGCCGACGCGAGGCCTACAACGTTCGGGAGAAGGATAGCGATGCGGTACGCACAAACTTTGCGGCCCACATGTATAGCGAGCCGTTCGCTAAGCTAGCGCGCCACCCTCGGATGATCAAGCCTGTGGAAGAGCTGTTTGGTGAAAAACTTTACATGCACCAATTCAAAATCAACGGCAAGATGGCGTTTGAGGGCGACGTGTGGCAGTGGCATCAAGATTACGGCACCTGGCTCAATGATGACCTCATGCCAACTGAGCGCGCGATGAACGTGGCGATCTTTTTGGATGATGTGAATCCCTTTAATGGTCCCTTGATGTTCATCCCGGGTAGTCACAAAAAAGGGGTGGTGAATGCCAAGCATGACCTCACCACCACAAGCTATCCGTTATGGACCGTTGATAACGACCTCATCCGCCAGCTCGTCGGACGCGCGGGCGATAAGAATGGCGGCATCGTCAGTCCAACAGGCCCTGCCGGTTCGATGATCTTGTTCCACAGCTGTCTGGTGCATGCGTCGTCAAGCAATCTATCACCCTGGAATCGCAATAGTGTGTATCTGAGCGTTTGCACGGTGTCCAATCATATCCGTCGTCATAAGCGCCCAGAATATATTGCGCATCGGGACTTCACGCCAATCGAGTGTTTGCCCGATGATTGTTTGTTAAAGCCCTACCCAGTTGATCTACCTTGGGCCAAAGGTATGCCAAGCAGTGCACTTCAAACTTCACTTGAGCCCTTGAAGGAAACTGCATGAGCTTGCATGCCAAGTTGTTAGCGCGCGCTGCTGAGAACCGTCCGATTCGCGTCGGATTGATTGGTGCGGGTAAGTTTGGCTCGATGTATTTGTCTCAGATTCCGCGCACGCCTGGCGTGCATCTCGTGGGTATTGCTGATCTGTCACCTGCTGCGGCACGCGTGAACTTGGCGCGCGTAGGTTGGGAGGCACAACGCCTTGACGCCAAGTCGCTTGACGATGCCGCCAAACATGGCACGACCTTTATTTCAGATGACTGGCAAGCATTGGTGCGCCATCCTTCTGTGGATGTCGTAGTTGAATGCACGGGTTCGCCTATGCATGCCGTCGATCATATTTTAGAAGCGTTCGCAAACAAAAAGCATGTGGTGAACGTGACGGTTGAGGCCGATGCGTTTTGTGGCGCCTTGCTGGGCTCTCGTGCGCTGGCCGCT
>CAMBPA010000311.1 GCA_945869355.1 Bordetella parapertussis | reverse complement strand
GGTCGATATGATTTGCCAATCGCCTTGGGTGTGTTGTTGGTTTCAGGTCAGATAAAGGTAGCCGAACCTGAGTGCTTGCCAACACTCGTCCTTGCCGGTGAACTTTCGCTTACGGGGGCACTTGTACCCACGCGTGGTTCGGTCGCCTTGGGTTTAGCGGTTGCGCGCACACAACGCGACGCTGTGCTGATCCTCCCGATGGGTAACGCTTTAGAGGTGGCGCAAATTCCAGAACTGACGGTTTTGGGAGCACACAGCCTCAATGATGTGGTTGGCCACTTAAACGGACAAGCCGTCTTGCACCCTTTGGCGCACAGCGACACACGCACAGCACCTGTGTCATACCCATGTTTATCGGATGTGCGGGGTCAGATGATGGCTAGGCGCGCGCTCGAGGTCGCTGCTGCGGGCGGGCACAGTATGTTGATGACAGGTTCCCCGGGCGTTGGCAAGAGCATGCTCGCAAAAAGGTTACCCGGTTTGCTTCCGCCACTCTCAAATCCCCAAGCGCTGGAGCTAGCGGCCATCGCAACCTATGCAGGGCTCGATGTCGGCATCTCTCATGACCGACCCGTGCGCAGCCCGCATCATTCTGCCACGACAGCAGCAGTAATCGGTGGAGGTGCGCGCCCGATGCCAGGAGAGGTATCGCTGGCTCACCATGGGATCTTGTTTCTTGATGAGCTACCGGAATATGATCGGAAAGTTCGGGAAGCGCTACGGGAACCTCTTGAAAACGGTTTCGTGAGCATCACTCGGACGAAGGCGAAATGCCAATTCCCTGCACGTTTTCAACTGATCGCCACCATGAACCCATGCCCGTGTGGATGGAGGGGTCACCTCAAGCGTCGCTGCTTGTGCGGTGAATCACAAGTTCAGGCTTATCGATCCAGGGTGTCTGGTCCCTTGCTTGATCGCATTGATCTGTATGTAACCCTTAGCCAAGAACCTGGAGGCTTGGCGGGTGGCGGGCCCACTGAAACGTCAATGCAAGTCGCGTCGCGTGTGCATGTGGTCTGGAAAATCCAACACGACCGACAGGGCGTATTAAATGCCTACGTACAGGACTCAATGCTGGATCAACACTGCCCGCTCGAGCCTAAGGCTAAGGAATTATTGGTAAAACTAATCGAACAACACGGCTTGTCGGCCCGCGCTGTGCAACGGACGAGGCGTGTAGCGCGAACGTGCGCCGACTTAGAGGGTTGTGAACGCATCTCCCGAGCCCATTTATCTGAGGCGTATCGGTATCGGGTCACGCAAAGCGTGCAATAGGTAAAAATATGTCATATAATCAAAGGCTTTCCCGTGTATCTGTATCTCGATTCAGCGCATCTTGAGTCGGTGTCGGGTGTACGGGAAAAGAAATTGTACCGATTGACGTAGTACCAAGGCAGTAACGAGAAGTGGCTCTAGGGTATCCAAGACTTGCAATCGCTAGCTGAATCAAAGCGGTGATTGAACAAGGCACCTTCAGAACACAATTTTAAGTAATAGGAATAGCAATGCCTAAGATGAAGACCAAAAAAAGTGCTGCAAAGCGCTTTCAGGTTCGCGGCAGCGGATCGATCAAGCGGGGCCAGGCGTTTAAGCGCCACATCCTCACCAAAAAAACCACCAAGAACAAGCGCCAATTGCGCGGTTCGGCAGCGGTAGACAAATCCAACGTGGCGTCAGTAAAAGCCATGATGCCTTTCGCTTGATAGGAGATACTAAATGCCTCGCGTAAAACGTGGTGTAACGGCAAGAGCCCGTCACAAAAAAGTTATTGCGGCAGCTAAAGGCTACCGTGGTCGTCGCGGTAATGTGTTTCGTATTGCTAAGCAAGCAGTTATGCGTGCTGGTCAATACGCGTATCGTGACCGTCGCAACAAAAAGCGTACATTTCGAGCATTGTGGATCACGCGTATTAACGCAGCAGTGCGTGAACACGGTGTGACATACAGCGTGTTTGTTGCCGGTCTCAAGAAGGCTGCGATTGAACTCGATCGTAAAGTCCTTGCCGATATGGCCGTGCATGACAAAGCTGGTTTTGCAGCTGTCGTCAATCAGGTCAAATCTGCGTTGGCTGCCTAAGCAACGATCGATCTATGTGTGAACGGGGCCTGTTGGGCTCCGTTTGCATTTTTAAGCTGTGTTTCCTGAAGGCTTTAATAAGATGACTGGATTAGCTACCGACCTGATTGACCAGGCGCGTGCGCAGTTTGAACAAGCTGTCGATGCCGCTGCTCTTGAGAATGCCAAAGCAAAGTTTCTCGGCAAGCAGGGCTCATTGACTGAAATGCTGAAAGCGCTTGCCAAACTAGATGCAGAGGCGAAGCGCACCGAGGGTGCGCGGATCAACCAAATCAAACAACAAATCGAAGGACTGCTGACCGCACGCCGCGCGCAGTTGGCGCAGGCCGAGCTCGATTCACGCTTGGCAAGCGAGACCATTGATGTCACCTTGCCAGGGCGTGGTCGTGGAAAAGGGGGGATTCATCCCGTCATCCGAACCTGGCAGCGCGTGGAAGAAATTTTTAAGTCTATCGGGTTTGACGTTGCCGATGGCCCCGAAATCGAGAACGATTGGACGAATTTTACGGCGCTGAATAATCCAGAGAACCATCCTGCTCGTTCAATGCAGGATACGTTCTATGTTGACATGAATGACGACAAAGGCTTGCCTCTACTTTTGCGCACGCACACGAGTCCAATGCAAGTTCGCTATGCGCGTATGAACAAGCCTCCCATTAAAGTCATCGCGCCAGGTCGTACCTATAGGGTCGACAGTGATGCGACGCACTCGCCAATGTTTCATCAAGTCGAAGGGCTCTGGATTGATGAGAACATCTCATTTGCCGATCTAAAAGGTGTTTATACGAATTTCCTGCGTTGCTTTTTTGAAACGGATGATTTGGTCTTACGTTTTCGCCCCTCTTTTTTTCCGTTTACAGAACCTTCTGCCGAGATTGACATGATGTTTACCTCTGGCCCAAACAAAGGTCGTTGGTTAGAAATATCTGGCTCAGGCCAAGTGCACCCGGATGTCGTGAGGAACTTTGGTTTAGACCCAGAGCGTTATATCGGCTTTGCATTCGGCTCTGGGCTCGAACGTTTGACGATGTTGCGCTACGGCGTGAACGATTTGCGTCAG
>CAMBPA010000310.1 GCA_945869355.1 Bordetella parapertussis | reverse complement strand
GATCGATCACGGTGTAGAGAAGAACGTGCCTTGCATTTTACTTAAGGCAGCGCACACACACATGGTCGCGGAGCAAACTAAATAACGCGAGTCAACGAGAGAATGCCAGCCTGATGCCAAAACCAATCAGGCACAGGCCAGCTATTTTCTCGAGCCAATAACCCACTTTGGGATTGGTCCGTAGCCGCTCCGCCATAAAGAATGTCAACAAGGTCGCGCCTAACCCGTATAGGAAAGTCAACACAGCGATCGTTCCCGCTAGAAACGCGAACGTGATCAGCCCTCTGTGATGGACAGGATCAACAAATAAGGGAAAGAACGCCATATAAAACACAATAGCTTTAGGGTTGAGCACCGTAATCAGCAATGCCTGACGCAAATAGTGATACGGCTTGATATTCAAGATGGGGGCAGCACCTGGCGGGGCTAACACCATGCGTATACCCAACCAACCTAAATATAGTGCGCCAAGCCACTGAACAGCCTCGAAGGCAGTCGGATACGCCATCAAAATCGCAGCGACACCCGCGACAGCAAGCCACAACAGCACTTGATCTCCAAGGATCACACCCATGGTGGCGCCTAAACCACCAGCAATCCCACCTTTGCTCGTCGAAGTGACCAAGGCCAAATTTCCAGGCCCAGGAATCAACAAGAAGATTGTGAAGGCAACAACGAAAGAACCGTAATCGGTCACGCCAAACATATACGCCTTAATAATTAATGCTTGTGTGCAGAACCTGACCCCTTCGCAGCGGGGTTATAGGTCGTTGGCTTAATTTCAAAGTTGACCTTGATCTCACCCGCTTTTTCAAAGCGTAGCGTGACAGGCACCACCTCACCCGCCTTAAACGGCTCGGTCAAGCCCATAAACATGATGTGAAATCCACCGGGCGCGAGCGTTGCCCCGCTCCCTGCTGGAACTTCAATACCCTGCACTTGCCGCATCTTGGCCACACCATTCTCATTAATAATTGTGTGCAATTCCACGCGCCCAATATTTTCCGTTGTCGCTGAAATCAAACGATCCATCTGACTACTTTTATTCTGTATCTGCACATAGCCCGCACCATTTTTTTGGCCCGGAGCGCTGGCACGTACCCATGGCGTCTCGAAAGTAAGCCCGGTGTTCGTTGAGTTTTGTGCGATAGCGGTGTGAAAAAACAAGATGCTAACAACCATGCAGACAACACTCGACAGCTTTTTCATTTTTATCGCCTAAAACAGATGGTTCGATGTGAATACCGCAAATTTTATCTGAAGACAGGCTAAACACTCTACACTGCGCATTAGGTAAAAAGAACGATGCCAGATACAACTCCAATCCCTGCTACAGACTCTGCTTTGCTTGGTACCGAGGCAACAGGGATCTACGCGCCCATGCGTCTTATTCATGAGGCGCCACATCAGCGTTATGGGGGGTACGCTGGGCTAATCATACTAGCTCACGCACTGTTGTTTGCTCTCTTGCTCTTGCGTCTCGACTTCATGTCGGATGCTCCGGCAGCATTCTCTCCCGAAACGCTAGACATCATCGTGGTTGATCTTTCGAGCACGAGCGAACTCGCCGAGGCTATACAACCCGCCACGCAGCCTCCAATCGCAACGCCCGACAAAACAACGGCTGTTTCCGCTCAACCGGCCGCCAGCTTGCCCACAGAATCGCCCGATATTCCAACCGAAGCGCGATCAACACCCCCATTCGAAATCGTACCTACACACACACCAACGGCACCAGAGAACGCACCAACGTCGATGCCAACACCGCGTCAGAATACAAAGCCCGTCCCTGAAGCACCTAAAACGATATCGTCACCACCCGCGCCGAGGACAGCGCCATCGCAGACAGGCAAAACCTCTGCGGCTGCGACAGCGTCAAGTGCGAACTCTCGTCAGGAGGCAGTTGGCGATTCCAGTAAGGAGTCTGAATTAACAACTACGCCTCATCGCTTAGATCCAGCTTATCTGCATAATCCAGTACCCGTGTACCCGGCGCTATCAAAACGCAATCGCGAAACCGGTACCGCGCTCTTGCTTGTCACCGTGAGCCCAGAAGGGAATACCACGTCAGTGACGCTACATAAAAGCAGCGGCCACGATCGACTAGATCAGGCGGCCATACAAGCAGTGAATCGATGGCGCTTCGTGCCCGGCATGCGGGGGCAAAGCGCCGTCAGTGCAACGGTGATCGTCCCGATTAGTTTTCAACAACCTTAACGATTAAAAAATTTATTTTGCGTTGAGTACGCGTGCTAGAACCTGCGGTACAGGATGCGATCGATACCACTAACGTTGCTGTTCATGAAGTAGGTTCTTTTTTTGAATGACTAAGTTTTACAACGCGTTCAGGGGAATCTTGAGATAGGATTTCCCATTGGGCTCAGGTGGCGGAAAATTTCCCGCACGAATATTGATTTGCACTGCCGGAAGAATCAGAACGGGCATCTCGAGTGTGGCATCACGCTTGGTTCGCATGGCAACGAACTGCTCTTGGGTGACGCCGTCATGTAGATGTATGTTGTGCGCCCGTTGCTCAGCGACTGTCGTTTCAAAACGAATCGGCCTATTGTTTGGCGGATAGTCGTGGCACATAAACAGTCGCGTCTCGGATGGCAAACTTAAGATCTTTTTGCTCGATTCGTAAAGCATTCTGGCATCGCCACCCGGAAAATCGCAGCGCGCTGACCCCACATCCGGCATGAACAGCGTGTCTCCAACAAAGACCGCATCACCAAACTGATACGCCATACACGCAGGGGTATGTCCAGGGACAAACAAGGCTCGTCCGGTGAACGCACCCACCTTGATCTCTTCATCCTCTGCAAACAGATGGTCGAACTGCGTGCCATCCTGTTTAAAACCTGGCTCAAGGTTAAAAATCTCTGCAAAAACTTTTTGTACCGTCGTAATACGTGAACCAATCGCCAGCTTACCCCCCAACTTATCTTTTAAATAAGGGGCTGCAGACAAATGATCTGCATGCGCATGGGTCTCTAGAATCCACTCCACTTTCAATTGATGTTCGCGCACGAACGCAATCACCTTATCGGCCGAGGCGTGCTGGGTCCGGCCCGACTTGGGGTCGTAATCCAACACGGAGTCGATAATCGCGCAGGCCGATCCAGGGCCGTCATAGAC
>CAMBPA010000309.1 GCA_945869355.1 Bordetella parapertussis | reverse complement strand
TCAAGCCTTAAAGCACCGCGCGGTTGATGCGTACATTCAAGTCGAGTTGTCTTCTGCGTGTGTGCAGGACGTTCTTGTACAGATTGAGCAAGGCGGTGATCTGTCTGTCTTAGCGAGTCGTGCCAAAGCGCGGACGATTCACGCAGCGCTTTTGGTGACACGTATGTCGATACAGTTTCATGGCGCGATGGGCTTTACCGATGAGTGTGACATCGGCTTGTATTTTAAACGGGCACTAAAACTATCGACGCAGCTTGGAAATTTGAATGCGCATCGGCAACGTTATCTTGAGCAGTCGGCGCCTGAATCCGTGACCACATCAACGGACACTACAACAGATTTCCCAGCAGATGCAGACTGGGACGCAATGTCGGAGACAGATTTTCGACAAATGCTGCGCAGCTTTTATTCTAAAAATTACCCTGAATCGCTGCGCAATGTGCCGCGACGCTTACATTGGCACGAAATCAAAGATTGGTATTTGACCTTGTCTAGCCAAGGGTGGTTGGCTCCGGCATGGCCTAAGCGCTTTGGTGGAATGGGTCTGTCCCCAGAGAAGATGATTGCCTATGTGGAAGAGCAAGAGCAGTACGGTGTTGCACGTGCCCCGGATATGGGAATCGTCATGATCGGACCGTTATTGATCCAACGCGGAAGCCCGGCGCAACAAGAAAAATTTTTACCAAAGATTATGGCGGGCCAGCATGTATGGTGTCAGGGGTACTCTGAGCCTGGTGCCGGATCGGATTTGGCTTCGTTGCGGACTGAAGCCGTGCGAGAGGGCGATGTATTTGTCGTAAACGGTCAGAAAATATGGACGACGCTTGCGCAGGATGCAACGCATATGTTTGCGTTGGTACGTACCGACAAGGACGCGAAAAAGCAGTCTGGTATCAGTTTCTTATTGATTGATTTGTCGGCCCCAGGGATCACGATCAGACCGATCAAGGACATTGTGGGTTACGAGGAATTCTGTGAGGTCTTCTTTGATAATGTGCGCGTACCAGCTGAAAACTTGGTCGGGGAGCTTAACGAAGGTTGGACCATCGCAAAGGCTTTGTTGGGATTTGAAAGAATCTTTCTTGGTAGCCCCAAGCAGTCGCGCTACGCGATGAGTCAGCTCTCAACGATGGCAGAGCATCTGGGCTTATTCGCAGATCCGGTTTTTTCTTCGCGCTACGCCGAGCTGATGTTGGATGTTGCGGACCAAGTCTCAGGCTACACGCATTACGCTGATATGGTGAAACGCGGCGAGGCGTTGCCGCCCAGCGTGTCTCTGTTGAAAATTTGGGGAACGGATACCTATCAAAGGATTTGTGCACTGATGGTGGAATATGCGCAAGAGCATGGCGCCTCGGGCCTCAGTGCGGAGCTAGCGCCCGCGGGATTGAATGTTCCCGCTATCATGCTGAATTCAATTCCGTCCACTATTTATGGTGGCAGTACCGAGGTACAGAAGGAGATTCTGGCCAAACATGTACTGAAGTTGCCGGATTAAGTGCGGTCAGATTATTCAAAAGGCGCGCTAAATGGCGCGCCCTAAATAGGAGTGCGAAGTTGGAAACTATTCAATACGAAGTCACTGGCGGCGTGGGGACCTTGACCCTCAATCGTCCGCAGCGCAGAAATGCCATCGACGCTGTGATGCGTGAGGAACTCAAAGAGGTGGTGGCGTCCATGCCTGGTCAGCGAGATTTGCGTACGTTAATTATTACGGGTGCGGGTGCAACCTTCTGTGCCGGTGGGGACATCAATGCCATGGGGGCGGGGACACTGAGCCCTGAGGAGGGTCGGCATCGCATGCGTCATGGCTATCTTTCCTGGATCGAGACACTCATTCGGCTGGAGATCCCTGTTATTGCCGCAGTTGAAGGCGCGGCTTATGGTGCGGGATTTAGTTTGGCGCTCACGGCAGATATCGTGTTGGCTGCGCCAAGCAGTCGGTTTTGCCTATCGTTTATGAAGCTCGGCTTGATTCCCGATTGCGCTGCGTTTTATACGCTGCCTCGCGTTGTCGGATTGCAGCGCGCCAAAGAGCTCGCTTTTTCGGCCAGAGACTTGAGTGCACAAGAGGCCAAAGATTTGGGGATTGTCCTAGAGGTGCTCCCAGAGGGGCGCGTGCTCGAGCGCGCGCAACAGATGGCGCATTGCTTCGCGCAAGCGGCTCCCGCTGCACTCGCCATGACAAAACGAGCCTTCAATGCGTCGTTGAATAGTTCGTTGGAAGTCATGATGGATATTGAGGCGGATGGCCAAGCGGTGGCGCGAACGAGTCAGTGGCACGCGGATGCTGTGCAGCGATTTTTAAAGAAAGAGCCTTCCGCATTTAAGTGGCCTCATTCGCTGGATTGATGTTTTATTCCTCGTCCAAGGCAATCGGGCGCGTGCCGCTCACGTTGGTGTGTGGTGAGCAGAACGCCCTGAGACGCTTATTCGTGAGCCGCTGGTTGAGGCAGTTACCGCCGCAATGCTTTAAGTTGCTGGCGCAGCGCCCCGAGTCTGCCGATGCTTTTCATGGGCATGCCGTCCAGTGGTTTGATGGCGCCATGGGGGCAGTAGATGAGGACTGCCTCTGTTGTGGGTTGTGTAGTGGTTTGGGCGACGCGTTGCGCAGTATCTTTCTGAGCGCGTTGTCTGTACGCGGTGAAGGGCTTGAACGAGGGTTAATCGATTCGGGCAACATTCGTGCCGAACAGCTACAGCAGACCTTAAAGCACACGCCTTTTCTGGGGCAGAGGTTTGTGTATCAAGCCACCCTATGGGTGCTCGATCCGTCGGAGTTTGCTGTGCAGCGCCTGAGCGGAATCCTGTTCGGTGTGTCAGGCGGTTCTGTCGGCGTGCGCCGCGATGCGCCGCCTGTAGGCTGTCTGGTTGTGCATCAGCCCGCAGGCTGGGCAATCGAAACGTTTGAGACTGCTTTCGAGAAGATTCAGAGCGCTGTCTTAGCGGTTTCTCCAGAAATTGGTGTGGTGCGTTTGTTTTCTGAATCCCTTGCGGCTGATCTGAGCCTTTTGCCCAGCCTTGCTAAATCACGGTTAGTGGGTAAATAGCCTCAGTCTTGATCAAAAGGCTTGAGATTAGCGGGCGAAGTGCGTTACACTCAGATTCAATCGTTGTACAGGCATTGCAGTAAGTTCATCG
>CAMBPA010000308.1 GCA_945869355.1 Bordetella parapertussis | reverse complement strand
ACCCGTTTTTCTGCAATGAGAGGTGTTGAGGTCGAGACGGTGTCGAACGTAAAGGAGAGTTGTCCCCCTAATAAATCGACCAGTGCGGGCGCACTGCCTTTGTAAGGAATATGGTTGAACTGCGCGCCGCTCAGCAGCGCGAACATTTCGCCAGCCAAGTGGCCACCACCGCCAATACCAGTCGAGCCATAACTCAGTTTGCCTGGCTGGGCTTTGCCTTGTGCAACGAGCTCCTGAATACTTTTAATGGCCGAGGCAGCGGGCACGATCAGAACATACTGAAACGACGTCAGTTGACTGATCGGCTGCAAATCCTTGATCGAGTCATAAGGCACTTTGCTATAGAGCACAGGATTGATCACGATCGGGCCGCTTGCCGGAGCAATCAAGGTGTAGCCATCCGGTGCGGATTTGGCCACGATGTCTGTGCCAATCATGCCGTTTGCTCCGCCGCGATTTTCAACGACGACCGCAACGCCAAGTATCTCTGACATCTTCTTTGAAACGACGCGTACTGTGATGTCCGCGTTGCCACCGGCAGGATACGGAACGATGACCTTGATGGGTTTGTTTGGATAGGGTTGAGCGACAGTCGGGCCTGCTAAACCGAGGAGTAGAGCTAGAGCGAAGAGTGCGGATTTCATAGGGTTTCTGTGCGTGTAGTAATGGAATCAGCCTATATTATCTGAAGAATCTCTTCAAATCAGGCGGGACTTTAATGACGGATGTTGCGCGCAATGTGCTGGGAACTCAGTTAGTTCCTTGTTCTTACGACCCTCTTACGGGGTATTTTCGGGATGGTTGTTGTCATACGGATATGCATGATCTCGGTAGTCATGTCGTATGTGCCATCGTGACAGATGAGTTTTTAGAGTTTTCACGCAGCTGCGGTAACGACTTATCGACGCCACGACCGGAGTACCGTTTTGCGGGCTTAGAGGACGGTGATCGCTGGTGCTTATGTGCGCTGCGCTGGAAAGAGGCGCTTGCGGCGGGCGTCGCGCCTGCGGTGGTGCTTGAGTGCACGCACGCACGCGCATTGGAATTTGTGACGCTCGAGCAATTGCAGGAATACGCCTTCACCGGCTAGCGCTTGGCCTCGAACTACCACGCAATCGGTTGCCCAGCATAGTCCACAAAGTGTGCGCCACTGACTGGTTCCAATGCGTCGATGCTCTTGAGTAGACCTGATACCGACTCTGCTGCCGAGATCGTGTGCGAAGCTGATGCAAACGGTTGTGATAAGGGTGAGGCGACCGTCCCGGGTTGAAGCGCCACGATGACTGCCTGCTTGTTTTTTCGTGCGAACTCAATCCCCGCGGTTTGCAGCATCATGTTGAGCGCGGCCTTCGATGCCCGATACCCATACCAGCCACCCTTTTGATTGTCGCTGATGCTGCCGACCCTTGCAGACAGCTTGGCAAAGATCGCCCTCTCGTGGCGTAATAGCGGTAAGAAATGCTTAAGAAGCAGTGCAGGTCCGATCGTGTTGACCTGAAAGCTGCGCAGGAGTTTGTTTGCATCGAGCGCACCCAGATGCTTTTCAGGACCTGAGCCGTCAATCGTCAGGGCACCCGTCGCATCGATGATGAAGGCAAAGGGGCCTTCATCCCTGAGGGCGCTCGCTGCGGCAGCGATGCTTGCCTCGTCTTCCAGCGTAAAGCCCGGTGTGGTGCGACGCGACAATTCTGTTACGCAAGCGCATTGTGGATCGTTCCTGAGCGCCTGGGCAAAAGCAGTGCCGAGCGCGCCCGTTGAGCCAATGACCAGCGCACGGTAGTTGGAGCCGAGTGAATAAAGCATATCTAAATTGGGGTGAGAGGAGGTCGATTAATAGGAGTCATGAATGTTTGCACATCGTGAAGACGCAAAGAATCTTTGTTCTAGAGCAAGCCTAAGGTAAATGTCTCTTGTCAAAGGGCGTAACCCTCTATAAGATCGGGATACAAAAAAGATGTTGCAAAAAATTTGTAAACAATAATCGGAGACGAACATGATTAAAAAATTAGTCGGACTTGGGCTTGCTAGTATCGCAGCAATGCTCTTTGCGAGCACTGCTTCAGCCCAGGGCGTAACAAAGGATGAAATCCTGATTGGTGGCTTTGGACCTATCACAGGCCCAGCTGCATACATCGGATTAGGTGGTCGTGACGGTCTTACGATGGCCATCAAGGAAATTAATGCTGCCGGTGGTGTGAATGGACGAAAATTCCGTTTGATCTTTGAAGACGATGGACATTCGCCGACACGCGCCTTAGGCGCGGTAAAAAAGCTGATTGATCAAGATAAAGTATTCATGATCTTTTGCGCCGCAGGATCCAATGCAACCGTGGGTACGATTGACTACATCAAGGCGCAGCAACGCGTCATGTATGTTTCCTTTGCATCAGCCCCTGCGGTCACCTTTCCTTTCAGTAGCTATTTGTTCCGCGGGGCAACAACTGAAGTTCCACGTTATGGTGAGCTTTATTCAGAGTTCATTGCTGAGGGACTAAAAGCCAAGAAAGTGGCGATTATGAACGGTCGCGAGGAATATCCGAAGAACGAGGGCAATGCGTTGGCCACGGCGCTGAAGGATGTTTACAAGGTTGATGTGGCCGCTCGAGCCGAGTTCAATATTGGTGACAAGGACTTCACGCCACAGTTGCTTGCTGTGAAGAACTCTGGCGCTGAGGTTGTGGCGTTCTTTGGTAACCCAGCTGAGGCAGCGATTGCGATGCGTCAGGCACGTGAATTAGGGCTCAAGCAAAAGTTTTTTGTAGGCGCAACCATGGTAGATAAGTCGTTTACCCTTGCGGCCAAGGAAAACGCTGAGGGCGCAACAGGATTTTCGCTTATTCCATTTTTGCCAGGCACTCCAAACCCCACGTTACAAGCGTGGGAGGCTAAATGGAAGAAAGAGTATCCAAACTTGCCAGTCGGCCGTCCGAACGTGTTCGACGTGATGGCTTACACCGATATGTACGTGTTGGCTGAAGCGATAAAGAAGGCAGGGCCAGAGCTCAATACCAAGAGCCTGATCGCTGGCTTGGAGCAAATTAAAAACTTCGCATCGTCACCTCTCGCCGCACCGATCACCTTTACCAACAAACATCACATTGGCAATTTGACATTGACCGTGATGGAGGTCAAAGGCGGCAAT
>CAMBPA010000307.1 GCA_945869355.1 Bordetella parapertussis | reverse complement strand
AAACGACGGTCGCAATTGTCCGACGAGCAGGGTTCGAGGACTTCCATCGCGCGTCAGTGAACAACAACGCCACCGCAAGGAGCAGGAGGAATGTCAGCGTAACTTCGGCGGCGGTGCCTTGCCGAAAAAGTCTTAGGGTGACGCGTCGTTGCATGAAAACTCAATACAAAATGACCCGGTCCCAAAATATCCAAGTCCAGACTGACTGGACTTGAAGTGCGGAAGGTCCAGGGCAACTAGTCGTTAATAAATATCGCGCCTAGTTTTTCCAGATGCTCAAGGGCGTCACCGCATCCACGCACAACGCAAGTGAGCGGATCATCAGCGACGATGACCGGCAAACCGGTTTCTTCTTGCAGCAAGCGATCGAGGTCGCGCAACAAAGCGCCGCCACCCGTCAGGGAAATACCCTTGTCGGTAATGTCGGCGCCGAGTTCTGGAGGCGTTTGCTCAAGCGCGATTTTGACTGCGGAGACGATCTGATTTAACGGGTCGGTGAGCGACTCAAGGATCTCATTGGAGGATACGGTAAAGCTGCGTGGCACGCCCTCTGCCAGATTGCGGCCCTTCACTTCGATTTCGCGTACTTCAGACCCTGGAAAGGCCGATCCGATTTCTTTCTTGATTAATTCAGCGGTTGGCTCACCGATCAACATACCGTAGTTGCGGCGAATGTAATTCACGATCGCTTCATCGAACTTATCGCCGCCTACGCGCACGGAGCCTTTGTAAACCATGCCGCCCAAGGAAATCACGGCCACCTCAGTCGTGCCGCCACCAATATCGACCACCATCGAACCGCTCGCGTCAGAGACGTTTAAGCCGGCACCAATCGCAGCGGCCATCGGCTCTTCGATCAGATATACCTGGCTTGCGCCCGCACCGAGCGCCGACTCGCGGATGGCGCGACGTTCGACCTGGGTCGAACCGCACGGGACGCAAACAATAATGCGGGGGCTCGGCGCGAACATATTGCGCGGATGCACCATACGTATGAAATGCTTGAGCATTTGCTCGGTCACGGTGAAATCGGCAATCACGCCGTCTTTCATGGGGCGAATGGCTTCAATATTGCCTGGAACGCGTCCGAGCATCTGCTTTGCTTCGCGACCAACCGCTTGTATGATTTTTTTGCCTCCGGGGCCCCCGTCATGGCGAATTGCCACCACAGAAGGCTCATCGAGCACAATGCCCTTGCCCCGAACATAAATTAGCGTGTTGGCTGTCCCAAGGTCGATCGCCATATCGGTGGAAAAATAACTACGAAGGAATCCGAACATGAGTGTCTAGCCAAAAAAATATTGACGCGCGCATCGCGCAGCGATTGACCCTCTATCATAACTTATAATTCTCTGGTTAACGGCAAAATATGCCTCTCACACAGCACTAAACCAAGGGGTAAACCCCCTGAAATGGATCAACCCCCGCCCATGGCTCTCACCGACCAAGAAGTCGTCCGTATCGCCCGCCTGGCGAGGCTGCACCTAACCGAAGCACAGCAAGCGCAGGCGAAAACGGACCTAAACAAGATTCTAGGCATCATTCAAACCTTACAAGCGGTGGATACGACTGGCGTAGAGCCTTTGGCTCACCCTTTATCTGCTGTGACAGAAGTATCCCTACGCCTGCGTGAGGACCAAGTGACCGAAATATCATCGGTGGAGCATCGGGCTGCGCTCATGGCAAACGCCCCTGGCTCGGCTCAGGGCTTATTTTTGGTTCCGAAGGTCATTGAATAAGATGTCGAACACCCTGCTCCAGTTCAACTCCCTTGCGCAGCTGGGCCAGGCCCTATCGGCCCGTAAGCTGAGCGCCACCGAACTTGCACAAGACTGCCTTAAACAGATCCAAAAGCAAGCAGCACTCAATGCTTTTGTCGATGTCGATGCCGAGCTCACGCTGGCCCAAGCTCGCGCAGCAGACGCTGCCCTGGCGGCGGGCACTGCAGGGACTTTAACTGGCATACCTATCGCGCACAAAGACTTGTTTGTGACTCAAGGCTGGCGCAGCACCGCCGGCAGTAACATGCTTAAAAATTACATCAGCCCCTTTGACGCGACGGTGGTGCGCAAACTGCGCGAAGCCGGCTGCGTCAGCCTGGGCAAACTCAATTGCGATGAATTCGCAATGGGCTCGGGCAACGAGCACTCTGCCTTCGGACCAGCTCGTAATCCCTGGGATCTAAGCGCAGTGCCCGGCGGCTCCTCGGGCGCCTCAGCTGCTGCCGTGGCAGCCAAGCTTGTGATGGCCACCACGGGCACAGACACGGGCGGCTCTGTCAGACAGCCCGCTGCGTTATGCGGCGTCAGTGGGATCAAGCCCACCTATGGCGCCGTTTCGCGTTACGGAATGATCGCCTACGGGTCTAGTCTCGATCAGGCAGGCCCTCTTGCAGCCAGTGCGGCCGACCTTGTCGAACTTCTCGACACGATGAGTGGTTTTGATCCACGCGACGCCACGAGCGCCGAACAGTGTCACGGCGTTGTAAACGCACCGGGCCGTATCCGCGGCGCGTATCAATCGGCCAACACGCACTATGCAGCGCAAGGCGCAAAACCTCTGAAAGGCCTACGCATCGGTGTGCCGCGCGAATATTTCGGCGACGGCCTCAATAATGAAGTCGCACAAGCCGTCGAAGCTGCCATCGCGCAATTTGAAGCGCTCGGCGCCACGCGCGTCGACATCTCCTTGCCACGCACACAGCTTTCAATTCCTGCCTACTACGTGATTGCGCCAGCAGAGGCCTCGAGCAATTTGTCGCGCTATGACGGCGTGCGTTACGGACACCGCAGTGAGAGCTATACCGATCTGGCCGACATGACGGCGCGTTCCCGGGCCGAGGGCTTTGGCCCTGAGGTACAGCGACGTATTCTGATCGGCACGTATGTGCTGTCCCACGGCTACTACGACGCCTACTACTTGCAAGCACAACGGCTACGCAGAATGATTGCCGACGATTTTCAAGCTGCCTTGACCACACAATGCGACGTCATCATGGGCCCAGTCACCCCCACCGTCGCGGCACCAATTGGGCACAGCCAAGATGACCCAACCGCGGACTGGTTGGCCGATGTCTATACGCTCGGTCTAAATTTGGCGGGCTTGCCCGGCATGTCGATTCCTTGCGGCTTTGGTCGTGGCGCTGCAGGGCTGCAACTT
>CAMBPA010000306.1 GCA_945869355.1 Bordetella parapertussis | reverse complement strand
GAACCGCTCGGTCTATAATCTGTACCCCAAGTAAGTCCTTTTGCCCAGAATAAATGAATTATCCATCCGTATTCGATGTCATTGTCGTTGGTGGCGGCCACGCGGGAAGTGAGGCTGCGCTTGCTGCGGCGCGAAGTGGCGCAAAGACGCTTTTGCTCACGCACAACATAGAAACCCTTGGGCAAATGTCTTGTAATCCGTCTATTGGTGGGATTGGCAAAGGACACCTCGTTAAAGAGGTTGATGCGCTGGGTGGTGCCATGGCGATTGCAACGGATGAGGCTGGAATACAGTTTCGAATACTAAATGGCTCTAAAGGCCCGGCTGTTCGTGCAACGCGTGCTCAAGCAGATCGCGTTCTTTATCGGAAAGCAATTCGCGGACGGTTAGAAAACCAACCTAATCTTTGGCTTTTTCAGCAGGCAGTTGATGATCTGTTGTTAGAGGGTGAGCGAGTCTGCGGCGCAGTGACACAAACCGGTCTTACCTTCAGGGCCCGCAGCGTGGTGTTAACTGCAGGAACGTTTCTTAATGGACTGGTTCATGTCGGCCTAAATAACTATTCGGCTGGTCGTGCGGGAGATCCATCCGCGTCAACGCTGGGCCGTAGACTTAAAGAAATGCGTTTGCCTCAGGGACGACTTAAAACAGGAACCCCACCAAGGATAGATGGCCGAAGCATTAACTTCGCTATTTTGGAAGAGCAACCCGGCGACATGGACCCAACGCCTGTGTTTTCATATTTGGGTTCAGCCGCCATGCATCCCAGACAAGTCCCCTGTTGGGTGACTCATACCAATGAGCGCACACATGAGATTATTCGCGGCGGCCTAGACAGATCGCCGATGTACAGCGGCGTCATTGAAGGTGTTGGTCCCCGGTACTGCCCTTCGATTGAAGATAAGGTCCACCGGTTCGCAGATAAAAATTCGCATCAAGTCTTCCTCGAACCAGAGGGTTTAGATACCCATGAAATTTACCCTAACGGTGTTTCAACAAGTTTGCCCTTTGATGTCCAGCTAGAGTTGATTCGTTCTTTGCGCGGCTTGGAGCAAGCACACATCGTCCGACCAGGATATGCCATTGAATATGATTACTTTGATCCGCGCGAACTAAAACAAAACTTAGAAACAAGGTTGATTTCAGGTTTGTTTTTTGCCGGACAAATCAATGGTACGACAGGTTACGAAGAGGCTGCGGCGCAAGGTTTGTTGGCTGGTATTAACGCGGCCCGATTTGCGCGCGAGGACACGCCCTTTGTATTGCGTCGGGATCAAGCCTACATGGGCGTCCTGATGGATGACCTGGTCACGAAAGGCGTGACAGAGCCCTATCGAATGTTTACCTCCCGTGCCGAATATCGCCTAAGTTTGCGCGAAGATAATGCAGACTGGCGCTTAACGGAATTGGGGCGTAATTTCGGTTTGGTGGACGATATTCGCTGGGATGCTTTTAGTCGCAAACGCGATGCAGTCGAAAAAGAGGTTCAGCGCTTACGCTCAACGTGGGTCAACCCTCGAATGATGCCACCCGATAGTGCACACGCTGTCTTGGGTAAAGAAATTGAGCGTGAGTACTTGCTATCGGATTTAATCAAGCGCCCCAATGTTTCTTATCTTTCCTTGATGAAAATGGTCTATCACGAGGATGTGAATTTGCCAAAAGGTGTGCCCTCTGGAGAGGTTGCAGAACAAGTTGAAATCCAGATCAAATACGAAGGTTATATCGCGCGCCAGCAAGAAGAAATTGAACGACAACAGGCCCACGAAGACCAACAAATTCCGAGCATCTTTGATTTTGAAGGCATCACCAGCCTATCTTTTGAAGTTCGCCAAAAGCTGAAAACGCATCGCCCACAAACCGTCGGACAGGCCTCGCGGATCTCTGGCGTGACACCAGCAGCCATCTCCTTGTTGCTGATCCACTTAAAGCGTCACCACTCCAGTATGGTTGCGGCAACGAAGTGACGCAGGCGCTATTGAACCCAACCGCTCACGCGCAGCGCCTTTTCCAGGCGTGTGACACGCTGCGCCTTGATGCGTCCGAACAGCAAATAGGCCAATTGCAGCAATATATAGAACAGTTACAGCACTGGAACCGCAGCTATAACCTGACAGCCATCCGCGACCCCGACCAAATGCTCACGCAGCACATACTTGACTGCTTGGCCGTGGTCGGTCCTGTCAAGCAGGCATTAGCGCTGTGTCAGCGCCAAGACCCAACCATTCTAGATGTCGGCTCAGGGGCAGGATTGCCAGGCGTGGTGTTAGCGATCATGCTGCCGGCGGTACAAGTGACGTGTGTGGATGCAGTCGAAAAGAAAATGACCTTCGTGCGTCAAATGCGCGGAGTGCTTGGGCTGTCAAACTTAAGCGCTACACACGCTCGCGTCGAGACGCAGTCCGCCCAATATGATGTTGTGATCTCTCGCGCATTCGCCGCGCTATCAGATTTCGCACAAACTTCTGGTGAAAGGGTTTTGCCAACGGGAAACCTTATTGCAATGAAGGCACGCCCAACGGACGACGAGTTTGCCGAGCTTGCATCCAAGACCGCCTGGGCTGTCGACAGAGTTCAACCGATACATGTTCCAGAGCTACAAGCCCAGCGCTGCTTGGTTTGGTTGCACCGGATGGGAAATCCATGACAAATAACATTAGTGCAACCGCGCGAATCTTTTGTATCGCCAATCAAAAAGGCGGTGTGGGCAAAACGACAACGGCTATCAACTTAGCTGCTGGACTTGCAAAACTAAAGCAGCGCGTCTTGTTGATTGATTTGGACCCGCAGGGCAACGCGACAATGGGTAGTGGCATAGACAAAAGCACCCTCGCACACAATTTATACGATGTGCTGATTGGAGAAGCGTCAATTGCCGAGGCACGCGTGGCCTCAACCAGTGGTGGATACGATGTATTGCCAGCAAACCGTGAGCTGTCTGGTGCGGAAATCGACCTAGTTGGCATGGATGAACGAGAACTTCAACTAAAACAGGCCCTTCAAAGCGTTGCAGGTGAATATGAGTTCGTCCTTATTGATTGCCCTCCTACGCTGTCGCTCTTAACGCTTAACGGCTTAGCGGCAGCGCATGGCGTGATCTTTCCTATGCAGTGTTAATACTTTGCACTGGAGGGGTTGTCCGATCTCGTCAACACAATTAAACG
>CAMBPA010000305.1 GCA_945869355.1 Bordetella parapertussis | reverse complement strand
ACAGCGCAAGTAGTGTCTCTTTGACATCAGCACGCACTGCGGTCGCGGTCGAGTAGTTCTTGCCAAGCTCCCAATCCCGTTCCGTGATGTGGGTAACGGGCAGCTCTGGGGGCAGCGGTTCGACGGTGCTCATGGGCGACATGCGCAACAGATCCGCACCTAGGCACAAGAGGTGGTCGTATTGTTCAAGTGTCTGCCGGACTTTCTTTTGATTACGTGTCAGGTCACCCATGCATGTCGGATGTGACGAGGGGTAGCGTGCGTTATACGGTACGGACTCTTGATAGACCGCGGCACCTAATAGCTCGGCAAGCTCACAGGCCTGCGCAAACATACCGGCGTTGGCGATTTCTCGACCGGCAACAATGACGGGCTTTTTCGCCGCAAGCAAGGTTTGTGCGATCTGTTTCAGTGCAGCATCGCTCGGGCGCACAGCGGCGTCCACGACAGTGGGGAAGCCAAATTCGATTTCCGCTTCTTCGTCGAGGACAGAGCCTGGCAAACTAATAAACACCGGCCCCATGGGTGGGGTGCGGGCGATCTTTGCGGCACGTCGAATAATGCGTGGCAAGTCTTCTAAGCGAGCAACCTCAAATGCCCATTTCACGAGCGGTGCGGCCATCGGCACGAGCGGCTCATACAGGAGTGGCTCTTGCAATCCGTAGCCCACTTCGTACTGGCCCGCCGTGATCAACAAAGGTGAGCCAGAAAATTTAGCGCTATAGATCGCTCCCATCGCATGGCCAAGTCCCGGTGCGCAATGCAAGTTACAAGCAACCAATTTATTCGTGGCGCGGGCAAATCCATCGGCCATCCCAACCACGATCGACTCTTGCAAGCCCAACACATAGGTCAACTCTGGGAACTGTGGGACCGCTTCCATGATGGCAAGCTCAGTCGTACCCGGATTACCAAACATATGTGTCACGCCCTCATCCAGCAACAGCTTAATAAACGCCTGACGCCCCGTCATTTTTTGAATAGCCATTTTTTTCTCCCTAGATTATTTTTATATCTTGATGCTTGCCAGTCCTACAGCCCCGCAAGCGTTTGCATGTGTGCAGGATCCAGTCCTAATTTTTTAGCGGCGTCCAACATATCGGACCACGTGGTGGCATCAACAGGGATGCCGTTCGCCATGCGCTTGGCGCGTGACTCCCGCTCGGGCTCACCCGCCACGCGTACGCCTTCATGACCAGGCAAAGGCGGTGAGGCCTTCACCCACTCAATAAACGCCTTCATCTCGTGTTCAAACACGGAGCCATCCGCTAGTTTGGCGGGATCAAAGACGATAGACAGCATGCCATTGACGACACGACGCTTGCCATCGGCTGGGGCGTGCGTAGTCATTCCACCCGCCAGCGCGCCGCCAAGCAATTCGCAAATGAGTGCAAGACCAAAACCTTTATGGTCGCCAAACGTACGCAACGCACCAAGCGGAGGCTTGACTGCGTAGACAGGATCCGTCGTAGGTTTACCGTCACTATCGATCAGATAGCCTTCAGGTAGTTGCTCGCCCTTGTTGAAAGCGACACGGGCTTTACCCTGAGCAATGATACTGGTCGCAAAATCGAGCAAGATTGGATCTTGACCCGCCACGGGGATACCCACCGTAAAAGGGTTCGTGCCAAAACGCGCATCGCCGCCACCAAAGGGTGCAACGATAGGACGCGAAATGACATTGACGAAATGAATCGAAATCAAGCCTTGGGCGACTGTCATTTCAGCCCAAGCACCGATACGGCAGAGGTGATGAGAATTACCCAGCGCCACAATGCAACTGCCATGTTCTTTTGCGCGAGCGATTGCTAACCTCATCGCTTGATGCCCAATCGCCTGACCAAAACCACACTCGCCGTCTAGGCCAATCATCGAGCCGCTATCCATCCGCGTCTGGATCCTAGCGTTAGGCTTCAAGCTGCCTTCAAGATAGGCTTCGGCATAGCGCGGCAACATACCCACACCATGCGAGTCGTGTCCGGTTAGGTTCGCTTGAATTAAATTTTCAGTGACGAGTTCAATTTCACGCGCGTCGCTGCCAAAACCGGAAACGAGGTAGCGCACCGCGGCACGCAAAGGCCCAATGGGGATGATGTGCATGTCTGCCATGGCGGGCGCCCTATTTAGACGTTAAACAAGAAGTTCATCACATCGCCATCCTGCACGATGTATTCCTTACCCTCAGCACGCATCTTGCCTGCTTCTTTGGCACCTTGCTCACCTTTAAAGGCAATGAAATCTTCATACGCAATGGTTTGTGCGCGAATAAAGCCACGTTCAAAATCGGTATGGATCACGCCGGCAGCTTGCGGGCCTGTTGCGCCTATCGGTACAGTCCAGGCGCGTACTTCTTTTACACCTGCGGTGAAATAGGTTTGCAAACCTAATAAGGTGAAGGCGCCGCGAATCAGGCGGTTTAAGCCTGGCTCTTGCATGCCCATGTCTTCAAGAAACACAGCCTTATCGTCGTCAGGCAGTTCTGCAATTTCGGATTCGATCGCGGCGCAGATCGCCACGACTGGTGCTTTGCGTGCGGCGGCGTATTCTGTCAGGCGATCAAGCAGCGGGTTGTTTTTAAAGCCGTGATCACTGACGTTGCCTACGTACATGGCGGGCTTGGCAGTGATAAAGCATAGCGGTGCAATCAAGGCTATGTCTTCGTCTGACAAACCGAGCGCACGAATCGGCTGCGCATCGTTTAACTGTTTGATGACCACTTCAAGAATCGTAACAACTTTTTGTGCGTCTTTATCGCCCGAGCGTGCAGTTTTTTGATAGCGATGCAAGGCTTTTTCAGCGGTTTGCATATCGGCCAAGGCAAGCTCAGTTTCAATCACTTGAATGTCAGAAATCGGATCGACACGGCCGGCGACGTGGATGACGTTGTCGTCTTCAAAGCAGCGCACCACGTTAATGATGGCGTTGGTTTCGCGGATATGTGACAAGAACTGATTGCCCAAGCCTTCGCCTTGACTGGCGCCAGCCACCAAGCCTGCGATATCCACAAATTCAACCGTGGCATGCAAGATGCGCTCGGGGTTGACGATTTCGGCGAGCTTGCCTAAGCGGGCATCAGGTACCTCAACCACGCCTACGTTTGGCTCGATCGTACAAAAAGGATAGTTTTCGGCGGCAATACCCGCCTTCGTGAGGGCATTAAAAAGG
>CAMBPA010000304.1 GCA_945869355.1 Bordetella parapertussis | reverse complement strand
CAAAGCCGCATTGGTGGATCGCGCCTGGAGCGGCTTTAGTGTTGAGGTCTACATCTTTATCTCGGCAATTTACTTTGTGTTTTGTTATTCGATGTCTAAGTACAGTCAGTCTCTAGAGAAAAGACTGGCGACGGAGCATCAACGTTAGCGATGTGTTGATAACCATCGAGCGCTAAATATTTCTGGAGATCGAGCATGGCTGAAGCCATCATAAGCATGAAAGAAGTCAACAAGTGGTTCGGTAAATTCCACGTGTTGCGTGACATTAGTCTTGACGTCGGACGCGGTGAGCGAATCGTAATTTGTGGGCCTTCCGGTTCGGGCAAGTCAACGTTGATTCGTTGTATTAACCGTCTGGAAGAACACCAGACAGGCCAAATCATTGTTGAAGGTACTGAAATCACCAATGACATTCGTGATGTTGAAGCGATTCGTCGCGACGTCGGTATGGTGTTCCAACATTTCAATTTGTTTCCCCACCTCACGGTGCTCGACAACCTGACGCTCGGTCCGATCTGGGTGCTGAAGACGCCAAAAGCCGAGGCTGAGGCCAGAGCGATGGAGTATCTTGAGCGTGTCCGCATTGCAGAGCAGGCGAGCAAATTTCCGGGACAACTGTCCGGTGGGCAGCAACAACGTGTAGCGATTGCGCGTTCCTTGTGTATGGATCCTAAGGTCATGTTGTTTGATGAACCAACCTCTGCGCTCGATCCCGAGATGGTTAAAGAAGTGCTCGATGTCATGGTCGGTTTGGCCGAAGATACCGGCATGACGATGCTCGTCGTGACCCATGAAATGGGTTTCGCCCGAAAGGTCGCAGATCGAGTGATCTTTATGGATCGCGGCGAGATCATCGAGCAGAACACGCCAGATGCTTTCTTCGACAATCCGCAGAACGAGCGGACTAAGCTGTTCCTGAGTCAAATTTTGCATTAATTTTCGTACAGCTATTTTTGCTCGGTGTTGGTTGGGCCTTGATGCTTGGCGCGATCCGCCCTCGCGGGTGTACCTTTGGAGTGATAGATGAATCAATCTTTTCGTTTGATGCGTAGGCATCTCCTGTTGATGGGCTTGGCTTGCGCAGACCTGGTTGGCATCAGTTCGGTTGCGACGGCACAGACACAAGCGCAGTGGCCCAGCAAGCCCATCCGTTTTGTGGTGCCTTATCCTCCAGGCGGGCCGTTAGATACCGTTGCTCGCGTGTTGGCTGAAAAAGTCAAAGTCTCGTTGGGGCAGCCCGTTGTCGTAGAGAACAAACCTGGTGCGGGTGGCAATATTGGTGTGGATCTCATTGCGAAGGCCCAGCCTGATGGTTATTCGCTTGTGATGGGGGCCGTGGCCACGCATGCGATCAATCCTTGGCTGTTCTCCAAGATCCCCTACGACGCGGTAAAAGACTTTGCGCCTGTTGCGCTCGTGGCGTCGGTACCTAATGTATTGGTCGTAAATAAGGAATTCGCAGATAAAAATAAAATACGTACGATGGCTGACTTGGTTGCCTATGGCCAAGCAAATCCGGGTAAGTTGAACTACGGCTCTGGTGGCGCGGGCAGTGCAGGCCATTTGGCGGGCGAATTGCTCGGTGTACGTGCCCAAGTCAAGATGGTGCATATTCCCTACCAAGGTGCTGCGCCCGCCAAGCTAGCCTTGTTGTCCGGACAGTCAGACTTTATGTTTGATAATTTGGCCTCCGCAGCCCCGCTAATTAAAGAAGGAAAAGTCATCGCTTTAGCCGTGACGACGACTGCTCGCTCTGCGATGTTGCCTGAGGTTCCGACAGCCGAGCAGTCTGGCTTCAAGCCGTTTGATATTGGTACCTGGTTTGGCGTGTTTACGACAGCAGGGACGCCTGCGCCAGTGCTTGCGAAGCTGCACAGCGCGTACGCACAAGCCTTGGCAGATCCCGAAGTTGCTAAGCGGTTGGCTGAGATGGGATCAAATGCAAAGGCGCTGAGCCCCGTTGAGTTCGCTGAGATGGTTAAAAAAGAGCTCGAAAAATATAAAGATCTCGTGAAGCTGTCTGGCGCACAAGTGAACTAATTGTTGTGATGGCGACAATGCCATCAAACGATAGTCTGCGCGCTATTTTCGGCGCAGCGATGCGCCGGCAGTTGATGACAAGCGCCAGAACGAAAGCGCGGCGAGCGAGCAAAGTGTGCCGATGACTAAAAAACCGATCAGTACATCTTGTGGGTCAACGGTCTGTCCGCCCCGCAACGACATACTCAGGCTCACCGTTTCAGCGGCGACGCCAACACCCAGGCTAATGCCCAGTTGCTGACCCATCGCAGCGAAGCTGCTCGCGCGACTCATGTCTGTTTGATTGATATCTGCGTAAGCCAGTGTATTGACGGCGGTGAACTGCAGCGATCTGAAGAACCCGCCTAGCAACAGAATAGCCATCATCACGAGGCCCGGTGTCTCTTGTGTGAAGCTTGCACAGATCATCAAGCTCAGACCGGTAAAGAGGGCATTGACTGTCAGCACGCGTCGATAACCCCAGCGATTTAGGATGCGTGGTGCCGCTACTTTCATGGCGAGAGACCCTACAGCACCTGCAAAGGTGATGAGTCCCGCGGCGAGTGCGCTCATCCCAAACCCCACTTGTAACAAGAGGGCAAGAAGATAAGGCGTCGCACCAATACTGAAGCGGCAGAGATTGCCTGCGAACATGGCGATTCTGAATGTTTGAATCTTCAGTAGCGAGAGATTGAGGATGGGCTCTGCATGCCGACGGGCATGGATCGTATAGGCCCAGCCAGCGATCAGCCCTAATGCGATCAGAAAGAGGCTTAGGCGTGCAGAGGAACCGCCATTGCCGAGAGTCTCGAAGCCGCCGACCAAGCAGGCCATGCATGAAGCGCTGAGGATAAAGCCCCAAATATCCAGCCGATGGGTTAACCCGTCCGAAGGCAGCTCTCGAACGTGCTTGAACACCATCCAAATCCCTAAGAATCCAATAGGAATATTGATCAGAAAAATCCAATGCCAAGAGGCGTAAGTGACTAAAAATCCGCCAAGTGGTGGACCTGCCATGGGGCCGATCAGCGCAGGCATCGATAAAAGTGCCATCGCCTTGATGAGTTCATGCTTTGGAATAGACCGCAACAAAATGATGCGTCCCACAGGCACCATCATGGCTCCACCCAAGCCTTGCACGATGCGGGAAATGAC
>CAMBPA010000303.1 GCA_945869355.1 Bordetella parapertussis | reverse complement strand
GTAGGTAGGAAAACTCGTGTCGCAGATATACCCATAGTGTGCACCGCCATCACTCAAGCCCGGTACCGTATCGCGGTCTAGCAACATCTCTCTTAAGACGTCATGGTTTTGATCGGCGTAGTTGTAGAGTGGTCGATACAGCATCGCCGTACCGTTGTCGCCTAGCAGATAGTCGTAAGCAAACGCTGCCGCGTCTTGACCTGCTCGACTCGCACGTCCAGCAATACTGTCTTCTGGCGCCGGTTCGTAGTCTGGAGGGTCGCCAAGCGGGTAGAGGTTTTCAAAGTTTGCGACACGGCGCTTGTACATGGCCTCGGTGTGTTCCTCGGCGAGAATTTTTTCACGGACGGCGGGGTCGCGAAGTTTGTTCAGTCGATCCTCAGGACTCAGAGGCCTCAAGGCTTCAAATGACGGCAATTGCGTAAACGGGCAGAGTGAAAGCGCGAAACTAAAAATGAGCGCAACAGGACGTGAGCCCACTTGGGCTTTCATCTTCAAGCCAGCATCTGTCGCATTGTGCATATGCTCCATGACGCGTCTCCAGCGATCGGGCAGATGCTCATGCTGAAGCAAGGTCAGAGAAAGCGGACGACCCGAAACCTCGGCAATGCGACGTAGCATGGCAAACTCTGCGTCGACATCATCAAAGTCAGTGACGAGTTGTAAGGTGCCAAGGCCGATGTTACCCAGACCTTTTGCAATCGCCGTGAGTTCGCTTTCAGCAGCGCCTAGGCTCGGCGTGGGTTGCCCATCACTACTGCGGTGCAAAATCGTGCGCGAGGTGGTGAAGCCAAGTGCACCGGCCTTGACGGCCTCTGCAGCAAGGCGTGCCATTTCTGCTTTATCTTGTTCTGTGGCGGGCTCGCGTGCGGCGCCGCGATCTCCCATGACATGTATACGCAGTGGTGCATGACCGATTTGTGCGGCGACGTCGATATCGAATTGCCGTACCTCGAGTGCATCAAGATATTCTGGAAAGGTGCTCCAGTTCCAGGGCAGACCTTCGCTAAGCACGATTCCAGGAATATCTTCAACGCCTTCCATGAGGCGCATCATGATGTCACGGTGTTCCTCTTTGCAGGGAGCGAAACCTACGCCACAGTTGCCCATGACGACTGTCGTAACGCCTAGCTGGGACGAGGAGGCGAGCTTAGTGCTCCAGGTGACTTGTCCGTCATAGTGTGTATGGATATCTACAAACCCGGGCGTGACCAACATACCTTTCGCGTCGATTTCTTTGTCTGCGGGACCCGATACCGAGCCGACCTGTGCAATCAGGCCATTCACAATCTTGATATCACCTATAAATGGTTTAGCACCTGTGCCGTCAACGATGAGACCGTTACGGACAATAAGAGTCGTTGGGTTTGTCATGGTAGTTTTTAATTAGATGTTGAGGGGAACTGTGCCATGACTTGCGCCACGGCAGCGGTCAGTTTTTTCGCATAAGGCACATGTAAAAACTCATTGGGACCATGTGCGTTAGATTTTGGTCCTAGCACGCCGCAGACCATCATCTGTGCTTTAGGAAACCCCTGGCTGAGCAAGTTCATGAGCGGGATCGTGCCGCCTTGGCCAATGTATCCGACCGGCGCTTGAAAGTGCGCCATGCTGGCGCTGTTAAGTGCTTGTTCAAACCAAGGGGCAGTCGCAGGCGCATTCCAGCCGCTTGAGGCGCCTTGCGCATGGAAGGTGACCTTCGCCTGATACGGAGCGTTATCCTCAAGGAGCGCTTTCAATTCTGCCACGGCAGCTGCCGCATCGATGAGGGGCGGGAGTCGCAGACTTAACTTGAAGGCGGTGTAAGGACGCAATACGTTGCCTGCATCCTTCAGTGCTGGGAAGCCTTCTGCGCCGGTGACACTGAGGGTTGGCATCCAGGTCCGCCGCACGAGTGCTTCGACCGGGTCTAGTGTGGTGGGAATAGCAAAGAGCGTTGAGCCACCGCAGTCGTGGTGTGCCCAGGGGAAACGCTTGTAAATCTGATCGCCGAGAATTGCGGCGGTTGCTTGGGCTTGTTTCTTGCGCTCGACCGGCATTTCACAATGAAAGTTTTGAGGGAGTAGTCGACCGGTTTCGCTGTCCTCTAGGCGGTCTAGTACTTGTCGCATGATGCGAAAACTAGAGGGAACGAGGCCTGAGGCGTCTCCGGAGTGGATGCCTTCGGTTAGGATCTCTACTTTCAACACACCCGCGGCCATCCCGCGCAAGCTGGTGGTGAGCCAAAGTTGATCGTAGTTACCTGCACCACTATCCAGACAAATGACTAAGCCCACGTCCCCCATCTTTGGCTTCAAGACATCGATGTACGGCAGCAGGTCGGGCGAGCCACTTTCTTCACAGGTTTCGATCAAACCAACGATGCGAGGATGCTCAACTTTTTGTTCTTTGAGTGCTTGGATAGCCGTAATCGCAGCGTAGGCCGCATAGCCATCGTCGGCACCGCCTCGTCCGTAAAGTTTGCCGTCTAGGTACTTAGGCGTCCAAGGGCCAAGGCCTGCGCGCCAGCCGTCGAACTCGGGTTGCTTGTCTAGATGGCCATACATCAGGATAGTTTGGCTGGCCGAGTGGGTGGAGCGCGTAGCCGCCACCGCAAAAAACATTACGGGTGTGCGGCCGGGCAGTCGAAGCACTTCAAGTTTTAGACCGGGCACCTTCTGTGCTTCGACCCACGTGGCGGCACGTTGCAGGACGGTTTCCAGATAGCCTGCCTCCTGCCAAGTCGGATCAAACGCCGGGGACTTTGCGGGAATTTCAATGTAGTCGCTCAGTTGACCGACGAGATCCTCGTCCCAGGCTTTAGTCACTGACGAGAGCACTTGTGTCGTATTTAGATTCGGGACCGGAGCATTCATTGAGATTCCTTTGGTAGGAGGCGGATTACGCTTGGGCTTTAACTTTTAGACGCCAGACATGCAGCAGAGGTTCAGTGTAGCCACTAGGCTGCACCAGGCCCTTGAGTACGAGGTCTCGCGCTGCACGGTACGCATACGAGGCTTCAAAATTTGGAGCCATCGGTTTGTAGAGTGGATCGCTGGCGTTTTGACCATCGACGACTTTTGCCATGCGCTGCAGCGTTTCGTTGACTTGTGCTTCAGTGACAATGCCATGATGCAGCCAGTTCGCAATGTGCTGACTCGAGATACGCAGGGTTGCACGGTCTTCCATGAGTCCG
>CAMBPA010000302.1 GCA_945869355.1 Bordetella parapertussis | reverse complement strand
AGGGCGGGGTAGGGTTCTGTGAATGAGGTTATCCCGCACGCCAAGACATGTCTCCCATTCCCTTTTATGGTTTATTTCAAAGATTAAGAGTGGATACTACAGACTCAGACGTATTGCAGTCAAAAAAAGGGTGGCCTAGTGTTTACCCTTGGTTCTGCGGTGGCGGGTTGTGATGCGTTACGTGTGCGCATAAACTCTCGAACCAAGTCAAAAGACTTTTTTACAGATAGCCTGGCTTGCTAGGCACCCATTTTTCTCGCTCAAGGATCTCCTCATGCGTAAAACCTTATCGGTATTGCTTGCGAGTTTGCTCGCAACAGTTGGCTTCGCGGCCCACAGTCAAACGAAGTGGGATTTGCCTACGGCTTATTCGCCATCGATTTTTCTTACTGAAAACTTGGTCGAGTTTGCCAAAGATGTAGCGAAAGCGACAGGCGGCAAGCTCAACATCACCGTTCACCCCAACGCTTCGTTGTTCAAAGCACCTGAAATCAAGCGCGCGGTTCAAGGCAATCAGGCACAACTGGGTGAAATTCTTCTCGTGAACTTTGCGAACGAAGATTCTATTTATGAGTTAGACGGCGTTCCGTTTTTAATCAACAGCTACGCAGGTGCAAAAAAACTCGCGGCAATTCAAAAGCCTTATCTTGAAAAGAAGCTTGCATCTCAAGGGATGATGCTCTTGTTTGCGGCGCCTTGGCCACCGCAGGGCATCTTCACTAACCGTGACTTGAAGACTGTTGCGGACATGAAGGGCCTGAAGTGGCGCTCGTATAGCCCAGCGACTGCAAAAATCGGCGAACTCGTGGGCGCACAGCCCGTCACGATTCAAGCTGCTGAGGTCTCGCAGGCCATGGCAACAGGTGTGATGGATTCGATGATTTCATCGAGTGCGACGGGTGTTGACACTAAGACGTATGAGTACATCAAGAAGTTTTATGACAACCAAGCTTGGATTCCCAAGAACGCGGTCATCATGAACAAGAAGGCTTTTGATGCCTTGGACGAAGCGACTCGCAAAGCGCTGTTGGCCGAAGCTGCTAAAGCGGAAGAGCGTGGTTGGAAGGCGTCTGAAGGAAAGACCAATGAATATTTGGCCGCATGGACTAAAAATGGTGGTCAAGTCATTCAGCCTTCGGCTGAATTGACAAAGGGCTTGAACGAGATTGGTCAAAAAATGCTTGCT
This sequence comes from Bordetella parapertussis, assembly GCA_945869355.1. GTDB lineage: Bacteria > Pseudomonadota > Gammaproteobacteria > Burkholderiales > Burkholderiaceae_B > Zwartia > Zwartia parapertussis_F. The sequence goes on along the minus strand of CAMBPA010000302.1, from coordinate 1,990 downwards.
GACTACATCAAAAGGGCTGGCCCAGATGGTCAAGCCATCGTGGATGCACTGAAAAAGTAAATGATGCGTAAGTTGCTTAATTGGTTGTACTCCGCCGCCGAGGTTTTGGCGGCGGTTTGTATGGTGGGAGTGCTTGTCAGCGTACTCACAAGCATCTTGAGCCGTCAACTTGCGTTTCATGTGTCGGGTCTCGATGCTTACGCAGGCTATTTCATGGCTTCGGCTGGTTTCTTAGCGTTGGCATCCACTCTGCGCCACGGCGAACATATTCGCGTGACACTAGTTCTGAATGCCTTAGCGCCTGCCGGTAAGCGTCGCTTAGATATCGCTGCGATAGCGGTTGGGGTCGCCATCGCTGTTTCACTCGCTTTTTTTAGCACTAAGCTTGTGGTGGACTCCTGGGTGTTTAATGATATTTCAACGAGCAACGATGCGACACCGCTCTGGATTCCTCAAATAGGGATGGCCGCCGGAAATATTTTGCTCTTGATTGCTTTTATTGATTTATTGATTAGCCGCATACGTGGCGATGAGTCTAGTACGGACACGCAGGAGCAACAACGCCATGAATGATATCTTGATTGTGACGTTGTTGATTGTTTCGCTGTTCGGTTTTTTGGCTGGTGGAGTATGGGTTGGACTCACGCTTGCTGGAACAGCATGGATTGGGATGGAGCTGTTCTCTAGCAGGCCCGCTGGTGATGCGATGGCCATCACGATTTGGGGGGCGTCCTCTAGCTGGACGTTAACCGCATTGCCCTTGTTTTTATGGATGGGGGAAATTCTTTTTCGTACGCGGCTCTCCCAAGACTTGTTCAAAGGCTTGGCCCCTTGGCTCAATAAATTGCCTGGGCGCTTGCTGCACACGAACGTCATCGGCTGTGCAATCTTTGCGGCAGTTTCAGGCTCCTCAGCGGCGACCTGTGCCACGATCGGCAAGATGACGCTGCCAGAACTTAAGCGTCGCGGTTATCCCGACGATATGGTGATGGGTACGCTCGCCGGCGCAGGCACGCTCGGTTTGCTGATTCCTCCATCGATCATCATGATCGTCTACGGCGTTGCGGCAGAGGTATCGATCGCCAAGCTGTTTATTGCGGGTGTCTTGCCTGGAATATTTTTAGCATTGCTGTTTTCAGGATACATTGTGTTTTGGGCCGTACGTAACCCTGACAAAGTGCCTGTCGCAGATCCAGAAATGTCTTTCAGGCAGAAGCTGTATCAATCCCGGCACCTGATTCCGGTATTGATACTCATCACTGCGGTGCTTGGCTCGATCTACAGCGGCGTTGCCACGGCGACTGAGGCGGCGGCCATCGGTGTGTTGGGCTCGCTTATTATCTCGATCGCACAAGGATCACTCTCTTGGGAGGCCTTCAAGGGTTCACTCTTTGGGGCCACCCGCTTGTATTGCATGATTGCCTTAATACTGGCTGGCGCGCAGTTTCTGACACTTTCGATGGGCTATATAGGCTTGCCGCGTGCGTTGGCAGAATGGATAGGAACCCTAGGCCTATCGCAGTTCGGTCTGATTCTCGTCTTGATGGTTTTTTTCATTATTCTTGGCTGCTTTTTAGACGGCATTTCGATGGTGGTCTTGACGATGGGGGTGTTACTGCCCACCGTGACGGCTGCCGGGATTGATTTGATTTGGTTTGGTATTTTTATCGTGTTTGTTGTAGAGATGGCGCAGATCACACCGCCGGTTGGGTTCAACCTCTTTGTTCTTTCCGGAATGACGGGCCGAGAGCTCCCTTATATCGCGCGTGTATCGTTCCCACTTTTTCTGCTGATGATCGCAGGAGTCATATTTTTGTATTTCGTACCGGAACTCGCAACTTTTCTGCCTAACCACATGAAACTTTAGATGTGGCTACGACCTACGTTGGCCAGAGGAGCCACCTTGGTTCCTTCTTAATAATCCTGGGTAATATAAAAAAAATAAATTGGTCTTTTGTTCTTTTGTGCTTCTTCGATATGATGCAAGGCT
>CAMBPA010000301.1 GCA_945869355.1 Bordetella parapertussis | reverse complement strand
AAAATGCAAAATTGAAATAAGCAAAAACCCACTCATAAATACTAGGGGTGCCAGCCACCAAACAATCACCACACCGCCGGCCAAGCCCAAATAGATCACCACAAACAATGCCCACGCTTGCCAGCCCTTAACTGCGAACAGTTTTTGAGCAAAGCATGGGTCAAGTGCGCCATGCGGCACACCCAGAAAAAAGATTAAGGTCGCGATCAAGATTAATGACGTTAGCGGATCAAGCGACGGCGCAAGCGCAGAGCCCAGCGCGATGAGTGTCGCCACTACACCAAAAATAAAACCTTGTTTTTGCAAACGGTTCATTTTTTTGTTGCCAATTGATAAGCACTCTTGAGGAACACCCCTGATGGTAAGGCCAAAATCACCGCCAAGTAATCAGACACCCTCCCTTGATCTGACAAAAATCGAATCAGTTTTTCGCTACTCACCTTTGAAAACAGTCGCATGAACAGCTCGGGCCCTAACTCAGGGCGGTGACGCAACACATTTAGAAAAATAGCATCCATCTGGCTGATGGCGAAAGAGTCTGGCTGATGCCCGACGGGTAGACCATTTTTTTGAAGAGAATCTTTGCATGCATCCGCCCAGCGCTGAATTCTTTGAAAGGCATAGCCCGTCGCGGGCCGAGCCGCCCCTGCAGTGAGTCCCACCCGAACATAGCTTGGGTGCGACTCAGCAGAATCCGCGTCGTGGTCTGAGCCACCCAACCCCATCGGGATCAACCCATACTCGATGCGCAGGCGTTTGTAAGGCCTACCCCCTGCAAGCGTTGCGATATGAGTCTCAAGATAGCCGAGTAGCTCTGCTTGCTCAAAGACCTTAGGCGCAAAAACTGTAAATTCGAAGAGTGCTCTGGTTGTTGACAAAGGCAGCACATAATTAAAGCCTACGAACGCTTGATTCGCCGGATGAAAATCCATCAATTGCGCAGATGTGGGATCAAAGAGAGGCTCCTCAAACTCAAGCTCACATCCCAGAAATGCTTGCCATAGGATGGTGTCAGACATTTTGTCCGTCGGCCGTGGACGGGTGTCCACGATGGCGTTAGCCGAAAAAGAACCTACCGTGGTGTGAAGAAGCCACCTACCCTTAGCAAAGTTAGGCTCTGCGGTCAGGGAGACGCCCATTTTTAAATGCAGTGCGGCATTGCTTGCGATTGCGTCAGCCGCCTGAGAATAAAAATCTATTGCAGATAACAACCGGTAGGGAGTGTGGGCGCAATCGATCAACGCACGACGAGTGCCCTCTTTGACACTCAAGCGCTGCCAACTGTGCTTGGCAAGCGTCGCAAATGGCGTGTGCGCATCACCCCAGAAACACCAGGTTCTATCGTTGTCGTAAGCAACGCGTGACTCAAGCAAGAGTGTTTTAGACGCTTGGGAGTCTAACGAGGCAAGTCGTGTCCCCAAGCTTAATCCGGCACAGCCGGCCCCGATAATGATCAGATCAAATTCAGTTTGCATGACCCTGTGCGGAGAGCAGCGTCTTTGTGTCTCTTGGCACTAAGGGCGCGTGCAGCTTGGCGTCATGCTGGCTTGGATAGCGCCAAAATTTTGGTGTGAACGGCGCAGTGAGAAAGGCCTCGATCGTGAGCATCAGTTTTTTGGCTTTAGACACCACAACGCGTTGATGCCAGTATTCGCATTCTTGGCGCCTGAGTTTTTGACCAATCTCACGATAGAGGCGAGCCGCCACCAATATTGATAACCTGGCTCGGAACGGTAAATAGGATAAACCGCGTTCGCCACTCTGGTAATAATCATCCGCAAGATTTAATAAAGTCGCAACGGCCTGTTGCACCATCTGTTTGTGCGCTTGGCTTGGGTGGATGAGTTCACTGGGATCTAAGCCATTGACCAATGCTGACGGGATATAACGCCGATCGACCAAGGCATCCGCCTGTATATCTCTGCAGACATTGGTCAACTGCATGGCGATCCCCAGATCAATGGCGAAGGCTTCAGCCTCTGGATGATCGACATCAAGCACTTTACACATCATTAACCCGACCGTACCTGCCACTTGATAGCAGTATTGCACTAAGTGGGCATCGTCTGCCATTCTGACGAGTTCAGTGTCAGACCAAACGCCTGCGATCAAGTCCAGTACGGCCCTCTTGTCAATCTGACATTCATTGATTAACGCAAGGCCATCCTGAACCACAGCATCCTCAGTCAATCCTGAGACAATTGACTCGCGCAGCGCAGCGATATTTTTCTTTGAACGCACTGCCGATTGATCCTCATCGGCCAAGTCGTCAGCGTAGCGACAAAACCGATAGAGTCGCGTGGCACGACTAGCATGCTTTGGCCCAAGCAGGTGGCGCGCCCAGTAAAAGCTCTTGCCCTTTGCCGCAAGAACCCGATCCGCGTCGAGGGTGTCGTTAGCCAAGGTCACGCGGGTGTCACCTTCGGGATCAAGGCATCCACCACTTTGGCTGACGAGATCACGCCTGGTAAACCTGCGCCAGGATGGGTGCCTGCGCCAACCAAATAGAGGTTCTTTAAACTTTCAGCGCGGTTGTGAAAGCGAAACCAGGCTGACTGGGTAAATATTGGCGAGATCGAGAAGCCTGCACCGTGCTCGCTCAGATAATCATGCGCGAAATCCTTTGGTGTCATATAAAAGTCTTCAGTGATGACTGCTGACAGCTCAGGCAATATTGTTGTTTCTAAAGCAAGAACAATACGATCGCGTAATGCTGGCCCCTCAACGGCCCAGTCTTGCCCGCCCAGCAAGTTGGGTACGGGGCACAGCACGTAGAAACTATCGCAGCCGTCTGGGGCAAAGCTCTTGTCGGTCGCCGTCGGACGATGCAAATACAGTGAGAAATCCTCGGACAGAATCTTTCGATTAAAGATATCCGCCAAGAGCTCTTTGTAGCGCTCGCCCATCCAGATCGTATGGTGCGCAATCTCTGGGTAGGTTCGCGTTGTACCGAAATACAGCACGAAGAGCCCCATTGAGTACTGAGATTTTTTTGCTTTTAAGCGCGTAAAAAAAGATTGCTTTTTCGGCTCGAGCATATGCTGATACAAGTAGCCCGGATCCGCATTGGAGACTACGACGTCCGCATCAATCGTTTGTCCCCCTTCAAGGACCACCCCTTTTACGGTGTCGGCTTCGACAACCAAGCGCTCAACAGTCTGGTTCAAGCGGATCTCAATCCCTTGACGCT
>CAMBPA010000300.1 GCA_945869355.1 Bordetella parapertussis | reverse complement strand
GATCACACGATCTCCATCCTGCCCTTGATTACCAAGGCACCTGGCTTCAAACCCGACACCGACTTTGTACCGGTTGCTGGCTTCGCCACGTTTGCCAACGGTATCGCCCTGTCAGGGGGCATGGCGGATCAATCACTCGAGCAATTTATCAAGTCCACGCGTGAACAGCGGCAAGGTAAGGCATCCATTGGTATACCTGCGCCAAACTCTGTTCCAGAGTTTCTTGTCAAAGTATTAGCCACTCAGTACAAACTTGATCTTGTCTCCGTCCCTTATCGTGGCAGCGCACCGATGTTGGCGGATATGCTGGGTAACCAGATCCCTGCAGGGGTTGCCTCCGTTCCAGACTTCATCGAGTTTCAGAAGGCGGGTAAAGTGCGCATGGTCGCGGTGATGGGCACAACGCGCCAGTCTGTCATTCCGGACACCCCCACCTTTGCAGAACTCGGGATCAAAGGGTTTGAGGACCTGCCCTACTACGGCATTTTTGCGCCGAAAGGCACACCCACGGCCACCCTTGAACGCCTCAGCAACGCGATTGCGAAGGTGCTCGACATGCCTCACGTCAAACAACGTCTCGTTGCGATGGGCCTGACGGTTGAGTACATGTCAAGCCAAGCGCTCGCCCAACGAGAAAGCGCTTATTCGAAAAACTGGGCGCGCATTATTGAGGCAAGCGGCTTTCAAGCTCAGTGAAAGCCCGGCGCAGTTATTTTGCGATGGCGCAATGACCACCGACAGACGCCTTACCTGAACCGGCCGCAATCAGCGGCGGTTCATTGCGCAAATCGATCGGGGCCGATACAACCGTGTCCCACACAAGAAACAGCAGTAAGACAGTCCAAAAGGCAACGCTCAGTTTTGGTTTGGACACTTTCGTCATACTCGTCACCTCATTTTAAAATTGATAGTGACGGCGAACTTTTAGGCCAATCGCTGTGCCCATCAAGGCAAGCGGAACCCAAATCCATCCGTGCACACTTCCTGTTGAGATACCACTGAGCATGGCACCAATGTTGCATCCAAACGCAAGTCTGGAGCTGTATCCCATTAAAAATCCCGCAGCAAGCCCAACGATCCACTGCTGGGTCGTCAAAGATTGCGCTGAACTTGTTGTCTTAGCCGAAATCCACAGCGCACCACCTAAGATACCGATATTTGTAATCGAGGTGATATCCAACAATACTGACTCAGTCAAACGCTGCGCGTTGCCGGCTTGACTCCAAAAGGCATTCGCAGTCGGATCAAACAGACCCGCAGCATTCAAGACTTTCGCCGCCCACAAACCGAAGCCGTAGACCACACCCCACGGCTGTCCTGCAATCACTAAATTCAACGTGGCAAGAACTGCCAGTGCCACGGCACCGACAAGCCACTTACGATCCCACCAGGTACGACCGGGCCCCACCCACGCACGCACCAGTAAGCCAGCGATAAGCAAACCCGCAAGCGTGATGAGCAGCGCCTGCGCACCACCAAACAAGGTCACCAAGCCGATCGGTTCGAGTTGCCCGAGCTTCAACCAGTCTGCAACATGCACCGAACCAAGGAAACTTCCCAAGGCAAACAACGGCAGGATTCCCATATTGAGTGGAATACCGAGCCCTGCCTTATACAGCGTTCCAGACCCACACCCGTCTGCAATTTGCATCGTCAACCCAAATACAAATGCGCCGACCAACAAACTGATACTTGGCGGACCAAGCGCTGCGGTCAGCTCAGAAAACTGGGCAAGTAATGTCAGGCATAACATGGAGGCGAGCGCCAACAACACAAGCTGCCCAACGACTCCACGGGGATCGCGCTGCTCGATTAACTGGCGCCATCCCGTCGTAAAGCCAAAACGGGCGCCCGCAAGCGCAGCGCCCATTCCAATACCAACCAAAAACAACAGCGCCTGCCTAATTGAAACACTCAGTACTAAGTAAACAAAAAATGCGAGGAGTGCAACGCTTAAAGGCAGGCGTTTCATAAAAAAATTACTTTGAGGTGTAAAGCTGGAAATCAATCAGTAACTGTTTAACACGATTAGGAACGTTATCCATTGGCAAGGGGCTATCGGCCCGGGTCCAGTCCACCATCGAACCCGCGTACAACTTTACGTTCTTTTGCCCAACGAGTTCGGACATCACAAACCAGTTGGTCGCTGCCCAATGCCCGGTGTTACAGAACGAGATCGTTTCGGTATCGTCTTTCAAAGGAGTTGCTGCCGCAAGTTTCTTGGCTTCGCTCGCAGAGACAACCAGCGAACTCTTTGGCTCGAACCAGGTTGAATGCTCAATGTTGACAGCACCCTTTAACGTACCTGGGGTCTTCGCCACTTGGTGGCGCGTCTCGCCGGAATAAAACGCATTTGGACGCGCATCAACCAGAAGTGTCTTTCCTGTCTTAGTGCTATTGATGACGTCTTCACGCGTCGCGATCATGCTTTGATTAATTTTCGGAGCGAAGGTACTTGCAGCAACTGTGACAGGCTGGCTGTCCAAACTTAATCCCGCCGCCTGCCAAGCCTTCAGGCCGCCGTTCAATACGGACAAGTGCTTGACGCCAAGAACCTTCAGCGTCCAGTACACCCGCGCCGCCGCACCAAAATCCGTGTCATTTGCACCACTGGACACAACGATCACCGGCGTGTCCACAGTGATACCGAGACGCTGCACGTTCGCCGTCAGCTTCTCCAAGCTCGCCAACTCGCCTGGATTGGTTTCGGGGCCGCGCCATGAGCCATACGGTGCGTTTAAGGATCCAGGGATGTGATTGGCAGCGTAAGATTTCGGATCGCGAATATCAAGCACACGCGTGCTGGCATCCGCTTGAGCAGACTTCACACCCTGGGGGGTCAGCAAGGGCTCAGCGGCCCCTGCGGAGAATGATAAAAAAAATGCAGCGAGCGCGACAGCGAATCTATTCATTGTTTGGTACTGCCTAGAGAAAGTTGAGAATCGGTAGTCAGATTGTGCCTAGGAATCTAACTTACTAAAAGGACTTTTTCCTTATCTCGTTATAACCAAACAATATATAGGGGTGCAAATGATGTCATTTCTATACTTTCAAGTGTCTCCACCCTATGATGCGGTCATAGCAAATACCTCAGCGAGCAACAAATGAATATTGCCTTTATCGGTTTGGGACGCATGGGTTGGCATATCGCCGCTCATTTAGCGCGTGCAGGCCACAATCTGTCCGTCTACG
>CAMBPA010000299.1 GCA_945869355.1 Bordetella parapertussis | reverse complement strand
CCAAAATTATGGGTGATGAACAGATATGCCATACCGGTTTCTATCTGTAGATCTGTCAGCAAATCCAGGATCTGCGCTTGGACCGACACATCCAGCGCAGACGTGGGTTCATCCAAAATCAAGACGGCAGGCTCCACCGCGAGCGCACGGGCGATCGCGATGCGTTGGCGCTGTCCCCCAGAAAACTCATGGGGATAACGATCAGACGCGTCCGCAGGCAAACCTACCCGCTCAAGGAGGTAGGCAATCCGACGCGTTTGCTCAATACGATTCCATTCGGGGCGCAAGGCCTCGATCCCTTCCTGCAAAATCGCACCCACACGCATTCTGGGATCAAGCGACGCGTAGGGATCTTGAAAAACGATTTGAATCTGTCTACGTAGCGCGAGCAGAGTACGCCCCGAGCAGGCCAAAATATTTGAACCACTTATGATTGCCTCACCGGCAACCTCGGCATTCGAATCAAGCAAACGCAGTAACGACTTTGCGACCGTTGTCTTGCCACAGCCCGAGGCACCCACCAAGGCGAGTGTTTCACCCGCACGCAGTTCGAAGCTGACACCTTGCACGACGTCGTTATAGCCAACCACTCGGCGCAACAGCCCTTTTCGTAAGGAGTAACGCACTTGCAAGTCTCGCACAACCAAGCAGATTTCGCGCGCGCCTAGCGCCTGAAGATCCGCCGTCTGAGGCGCCGCTAACAAGCGCTCGCGGCCAAGTGCCGAGAGTGGCCGTCCCCGCTTACTAAACGTTGGGATGGCATCGAACAATTCACGCGCATAGGCATGCTCTGGATTGCGAAAGAACTTCTCAGCCGAGGCGGTTTCGACAACCTCACCATGCCGCATCAACGCAACTGTATCCGCAACATCTTTGACTACCGCTAAATCATGGGTGATGAGCAAAACAGCCATACCAAGATCTTTCTGTATATCCGCCAACAACTTCAAGACCTGAGCCTGCACCGTCACATCGAGTGCGGTCGTCGGCTCATCGGCAATCAACAACTCTGGCTCTGCGGCTAACGCACTCGCGATCATGACTCTCTGTTTTTGCCCACCTGAGAATTGAAAAGGATAATCGTCTACACGCCGCTCGGGATCCGGGATCCCGACACGCGTCAGCCATTGAATCGCACGCGCGCGTGCCGCCGATCCGCGAAGCGCCGTATGCGCCTCGACGGCCTCAATAATCTGCTGTCCGATTCGCATGACGGGATTCAGACTTGTCGCGGGCTCCTGGAAAATCATGCCCGCACGTCCGCCACGGACATCGCGCATCGCGACCTCAGGCAAACCAAGCAACTCTGTTCCCTCCAGGACGACCCGCCCACGCGTGACCCGCAGCGCCTCGGGTAATAAGCGCAACAACGCCATCGCCGTCATGCTTTTACCGGAACCCGATTCACCCACTAAGGCGAAGGTCTCGCCGCGCCGCACCGTTAACGCTAGCGCCTTCACCGCGAGCTCGAAGCGCTCTTGGGTATCGATCGACACCTCTAGCTCTGTGACACGAAGGACTGGCTGCGCTACCTGCGAATGCTCATTTCTACTAAGTTGCCTCGCATCGGAGCTATCGGCAAGGCCTTCCTGACGAGAACCCATAGATCCTCGACGCATCCTAAAAGACCGCGTGCGCGGATCAAAGGCCTCGCGCACGGCGTCCGCAAAGAGATTGGCTGCCAGCACCAGCGCCAGCATAAATAGGAACGCAGCAAGCAAATTCCACCAGATCATCGGATCGCGCGACATCTCAAAACGCGCTTTCTCAATCATCGAGCCAAAGGAGTTCATGCTTGGATCGACACCAATACCAAGATAGGACAGCACAGCTTCATACAACACCAACCCGGAGAACTCCAGCACCACCGTGATCAAGACAATATGCATCACATTTGGTAGCAAATGGCGCGCCATGATGCGGAAATTCGATATACCAAACGCCCGCGCCGCCTGAACATATTCGAGCTCACGCAGCTTAAGAGATTCGGCGCGCAAGAGACGACACAGTCCAGCCCAGCCCGTAAGCCCCAGGATCATGCACAATAAAAATAAACGCAGATCTGCACGCTGCACTGATGTAGGAAACAACCCTGGATGCGTATCAATGTAGACCTGCATCATCAACACGCACGCCGCGATCAGTAACACACCAGGAATCGATGTCAGTGTGGTGTACACGTACTGAATCACATCATCAATCCAGCCTTTAAAGTAGCCTGCTGCAATACCGAACACGAGCGCCAGCGGCAACATGGCGATGGTCGTTAGGCTGCCAATCACCCAAGCGGTACGTATACTCTTTAAGGCTTGCCACAAGACGTCGTTGCCAGTGCGGTCGGTTCCGAGTACGTGATAACCAGAAGCTAGGCCAACCACTGCACCAAGCAACACACATACAAGCGTTGACGTGATTAGAATCGCTCGCCAAGGGATCTCCGTTTCTCCGCGTAGCATCTGCTTCCAATATTCACGACGCGATCCAGACGCAACACACAGCATGCGCAAGGCAATCAGCAACACAGCAAGCAAGGCCCCTCCAGCGACTCCCCACGAGAGTCGCTTCAGTACATCAGCCAACCATTGCGATTCGGGCTCAGCAAGATGGCGCCCGCCAAACCGCAAGCGCGGAAAGTCGCGTGTCGGTGCGCCACCTTCCTGCAAGATGGTTTCTTTGGTGTACTGCAGCCACGACAACGGGGACGAGTAGGTTTTTTCAGGTCGAACAAAGGCTGTGTCTTCTAATAAGACATCCAGCAGAGACACCACTTTGGGTGCGTATACCACCGCGCTTGAAGTGGCAGCCCCAGAAACGGGTGGCAGCCTTGGCTGAAAATGTATCGAATCTAATAACCCAACGACAACAAACAGCGTCAGCACCACTGCCGAGCACATCGCTGGTGTGTGACGCGCGACTCGCCCCCAGGTCGCCCGTAGCGTACGCGAACGCGCGACGTGCCAGGCATAAGCGATCACGGCGGCAACTAGCGCAAACAACGCAGCATCGGTCCAGAGGAGAATAAATTTAGGCATGATCACTCGAACCGTACGCGCGGGTCAGCGAGCGTATAAGAAATATCGGCCAAAATCAGACCTACTATGTAGAGCGCAGAGCCCAGAAATACCATCGCGCGGACCACTGAAAAATCTTGTCCACTAATGGCGTCAATCGTGTAGCTGCCCAGCCCAGGTATCCCAAAGAACG
>CAMBPA010000298.1 GCA_945869355.1 Bordetella parapertussis | reverse complement strand
GGTCCGGATTTGGGTATAGACGCCCTTTGCAGAGGGGGCAGACTAAAAGATCGAGTAGGCGAGTTTGCATAGCGCTATTGTAAACACTCAGTGCAGTGCTGTCTGTATTTGCTTGAGGCGGTCGTTAAGCCACTGAGTGAACTGTAGGTCTGAAAATGTGCTGTGCACCTGTGCTACCCAGATTTTGTCATCGGGCAGGGCGTCGCACTTCACGGCGTCTTTCGAAGTGATGATCACGATATCGGCTTGCGGCGCGCAAAGCGTCGTCGGGGTAAATGTGTGGTGATCCGGCAGAGGTGTGGTGCGTTGAAGTTGCAAACCGAGCGTGCGTAGATCGACAAAAAAGCGCTCCGGCGCACCAATACCTGCGTAGGCGAAGAGTGCTTTGTTCTCACAAAACGCAAGGAACTCGCTCGGACTCAGGCGCCGCTCGCTTGTGAGCTGTTTAAAGCCAGAAATACTCATCCAGGCCTCAAGTTCTTTGGGCGCCAAGCCGTTGCTCGGCGGGGCACGCTCAGTGTGAGTCAGGCGAGTGATGAGCGCATCGACGGTGCGCAGTCTTGTGGGCGGATCCCGCAGGGGGCCGGCGGGTAACAGCCAGCCATTACCCACACCGCGCGTGTCTTGAACGACGAGTTCGATGTCGCGCTGGAGGCTGGCATGTTGCAAGCCATCATCAGAGACGATGACATCTGTCTGGGGGTAGTCTTTCAACAGCGCTTGCCAGGCAAGTCGTCGGTTTGGATGCACAGCGACGGGCACGCCCGATTCCCGCGCGATTAGGGCGGGTTCGTCACCAAACCGTGCAGCATCGATGGTGCCGCAACCGGTCAATGCGTCTGCGCCCGCTTGGACGCCATAGCCACGACTAATCACGCCAGGCTGCCAGCCTTTAGCGCGAAGTTGTTCAAGGAGCGCGATGACGACTGGTGTTTTACCAGTGCCTCCGATGTAAACGTTACCAACCATGATGACTGGCACGGGCGCGCGAGGGGATCTTGCTGCGATGCTGCGTAAACTGACGTGGCGAATGGCTAATACGAGGTAGGCCAACAAGGAAAACGGCGCCATGACCCAAGCCCAGAGTCCCCGGCGCAGCCACTGCCGATGCAGCCATCCCACTAGGGCCGGGCCGAGGCTGAGTGCTTTCACTAACGAGCCTGCGTCGCAAAGTGCACGCGTCCGATACCGCCCTCGCGCGCGGCTTGCATTGCAAACACAACGAACTGATGGGGCGCAAGGCTATCGGCCCGGATCAGCACGATCGGACGATCCAATTGCTGCCCGGCGAGTTTGAGGGCAGCCGCTAATTCGCTGCTGACGACGATCTTGCCTGCGACGGCAAAGCGACCATCTTGCGAGATGGCGAGCTCAATAGGCAGTATGTCAGTGACTTCCGCATTCGCTTGTGGCAAATTGATTTTTATCGCTTGCTGGCGAGTGAAGGTGGTTGTGGCAGCCAAAAAAATCAACATCACTAGCAACACATCTATCAGTGGAATGAGGTTGATCTCTGGGCTGTCATCGTTCAGATTTGCGGTGCGAAAGTTCATGATCGTGTCTGGTTGTCGCGCAGGCTTGTCGCAACCTTGCGCGCGGACTGCTCCATGTGAACGAGCAGCGCTTGGACGCGGGATCTGAAATGCCGATGTGCGATCACTGCGGGGATCGCGATCAGGATGCCAAAACCGGTGTTGTAGAGCGCGATCGAGATGCCACGTGCGAGTTCGGTCGGGTCTGAGCCATCTGGCCGGTAAGCGGCGAAGATTTCGATCATTCCGATGACGGTACCAAACAGACCAAGCAGCGGGGCAATCGTGGCGACCGTCGCCAAGGCGGGGAGATAGCGCTCGAGCTGAAAGGCCACATCACGCCCCGCGTCCTCTGCGACAACGCGTAGTTCGTTGGTCGAGAGATAACGATGGCTAAGGATTTCAGCGAGCACTTGGCCCAGCGCAGAGGACTGACGGAGTTTTTCGATGGCCTCAGGATGAGCAGCGTTCGCGCGCACCATTTGCAATACTTGATTGGTAAGCTCAGGAGGAGCGATTCGTCGGCGTTGCAGGCTCAGAGAGCGCTCGATCACAATCGCCAGCCCCGCGATTGAAACTAGAATTAAAAGCCAAATTGGCCAGCCAGCCTGAATAACGATTGAGTGCAAAACATACCTCGTGGGAGGGGTGATAAATCTATCCACAGAACTTGTGGATAATTATGTGCGTATCTTCGTAAATGACGGAAAACGTTGGGTATCCCTCAAATGATCAAAAAATGAGCAGTTTTCGATACGTTGATAATTAAATCAATTAATTCAATTGGTTATGATGAAATTGTAATTGACTTTAGTACGTGTGGCTAGTTTTTATTATGTCACAATGACTTAATCCGATTTTATTGCGTTTGTGGACATATGTGCCTTCAAGAGCCTCATGAATAAAGAATTCCAGACAGAAAACGTAGGCCAGACGCGGGATATTTTGTCAGTTAGCGAGTTAAATCGCGCTGTTTCACGCTTGCTTGAGCAAAGCTTTGATGTGAGCTGGGTACGCGGTGAGATTTCCAACTTTACGCCAGCAGCGTCGGGGCATTGGTATTTCACACTCAAGGATGATGCGGCATCTGTCCGAGCAGTGATGTTCAGGGGACGTGCCTCTGCTGTGGGTTTTTCGCCTAAATCGGGCGATTCCGTTGAAATTCGGGGTCGAGTCACGCTGTATGAAGCGCGTGGTGAATACCAAGTGCAGGTTGACCAAATGCGGCGAGCCGGTTTGGGCTCGCTCTTTGAGGCGTTTGTTGCGCTAAAAGCCAAACTTGAGGCCGAGGGCTTATTCGACCCTGAGCAAAAGCGTCAATTACCCCTTTATCCACGTGCAGTCGGTATTGTGACCTCGTTGGCTGCCGCCGCCTTGCGCGACGTGCTCACCACGTTGGCGCGCCGCGCGCCCCACCTGTCCGTGGTGATCTACCCGGCGGCTGTGCAAGGCGCAGAGGCGGCATTGCAGCTGCGTCAGGCCCTGGCCCAAGCGAACGCGCGCCAGGAGGTCGATGTGGTCCTCTTGGTGCGTGGTGGTGGCAGTATTGAGGACCTCTGGAGTTTTAACGACGAAGGGCTGGCGCGTGATATTGCCTCCAGCCTCTTGCCGATCGTGTCTGGCGTTGGCCACGAAACAGACTTTACGATTGCGGACTTCGTATCCGATGTTCG
>CAMBPA010000297.1 GCA_945869355.1 Bordetella parapertussis | reverse complement strand
CGAGGTATTTTGGGGTTATCAGTGGGTCAAAAAATCTATTGAATTGACCGAGCTTGCGGATAGGCATACTTCTCTTCAACACATCCAGACCTGGGCCGCATCGAAAGTTGCTCAAGACTTTCTCATTAAGGTTGCGTCTTATCCCCACGCGCATGCGTCCATAAGAAGATGGGCGGATACTCTACAAAAATTGGCAGACCCAAATAACGCGCGTAACCAGCCAATTTTCTATATGTTGGCGCTAGATTTTAGTGATGCCTTTCACGTCAAAGACAAGGTGTATGGGCCCGCAATGCGTGGTCTGTCAAAAGAAAGCGTATATGCTCCGACAGATATCGGCTCGCGCACCATTGCCCAAGTGCCCGCAGCAGCCATCAAAATGCTGTTCGACACCTGGCTAGTATCTAACTGCTTGTCATTAGGTGATCGTGTCAGCATGGGGGTTGGTGTTGAAACGCGCATGCCTTTTCTTGATGCACGTTTGATTGAATTAGTGATGGCGCTTAGGCTTCAGTCGCCAGACCATCATCTTGGACAAAAAGCGTGGCTGCGACAAGCGTTAAGAGGCGTGGTGCCCGATGATGTGTTAAAGCGACCGAAGGCTGGTTTTCAGCCGCCCGTTAGGGAATGGATTTCCGGGGTGGTGACGAAATATGTCGATATTCTGCGTGATGGTCAGCTTGCACATGAAGGCATCCTGGACGCGCAAGGGATTGAATTCCTATGCAAGTATTTTCATGAGCAAGGCTGGCCACAAAAATACTTCACATACAAATTGATTTTGCTAGAGATGTGGTGTCAAAAAGTGGTGGTTGGATGAGCGACCAGTACGGTCCTATTTTGATTTACAACCCGCTGTCTGGGCACGGGCACTTAGACGCCTGGAACGCCTTGGTCGTTTCCTTTTTGCTTGAGCGTGGTGAGCGCGTGTTCGTCTTAACTCCTGATCTGGATGCACTTACTCAGCGGTTAAATTTCTATCAAACGCCGAACTGTGAACGCCTTACGGTTCTGCCGTGGCAGCTTCCTAAAAGATCGTTGTTATCTAGACTCGTTGCGCGTCTTTTGAAGATTTTCAAAGTATTTGTGACGGCGAAACATAGTTCGCAGCCGAACGATCCAGAGAACAATTACCTTGAGCCCTCAGAGATGGGTAATCGAATTGCGATTGCACTCAAGAGTGTCGTTGAAAGGCCGAGCTTCATATTTAATATGTATATGGATCTTTACCGAACGGATGCGCAGCGGTGGTCAGCGTTTGACCAATCCTTCGACATACCCTGGGCCGGAATTCGCTTTATTCCTCACGACACACCGACAGAAGCGTATTACGATACAAAGTCGCTTCGCGGAATGTGTTTGTTAGATGAGACCGTAGCCGAGCGGTATCAGCGTGGCAGGCCTGACTTAAAGTTTGTCACCCTACCCGATGTGATCGACGCAAGTTTGCTAGCATCCGAGAGTTCACTGGTACAGCATATAAAATCAGAGGCAAACGGCAGGACAATTGTCTTTATGGGTGGGACAATCGGTAAAAGCAAGAACTTAGCAAAATGGTACGAGTTGATTCAAGTTGCGGATGCCTCGCGATGGTACTTTGTGCAGATTGGCGAAGTGCTCCGCGATAACTTATCAGAAGAGGATATCAACGCGCTACAGAATATTGAAGCGAATCACCCTGAAAATCTCTACCGTCATACTGAGTATCTTTCGCACGAGCAAGATTTCAACGCAGTGATTCAAGCAGCAGATATCGTTTTTGCGGTGTATCGAGACTTTAAGATAAGTAGCAATATGTTGGGCAAAGCAGCTAGATTCAAGAAGCCGCTTGTCGTTGCTGATAATTATTTAATGGGTGAGCGCGTACGGCGTTATCAAATCGGCTACACGGCATTGCAAGATGATGCGGCAGGCATGCTCCACGCCTTGAATCGCTGCGTCGATAGCCCACCTTATCTTTCTTCATTTCAAGCATACGAAGCGGATAATAGCCCTACAGCCTTTAAAGAGAAACTCTTCGCCTTTCTGGAGGACTGCCGGTCATGAAGGTGATGCACTTATCGACGGATGACTATAGTGGCGGTGCCTCTCGCGCAGCCTATCGGCTACATCAATCTTTCGCAGAGACCGAAGCTAATAGTGTGATGCGAGTGCTTGAGCATCAGACGGCAAATATTAAGGTCAAAGCCGGTCGTGCACCCCGAACACTTGAGCAAAAAATAAAGGCGCGATTAGCGCGACTATGGTGGGAACATAAGAATCGTCATTGGTCGACTGACAATCCAATTTTGCACTCGTTTGGTCAGGTGAGTGCAGGGATTGTTAACGAGATTAATACCTCTGACGCAGAAATCGTTAACTTGCATTGGATTGCAAAGCTCTTGTCGATCGATGATATCGGTCAAATCACAAAGCCCATCGTGTGGACTGTGCACGATATGTGGGCCTTTTGTGGGGGCGAGCATGTTGCCCCCGACCACGCCCAGTCACGGTTTAGACAAGGCTATCTTGAAAACAACCGCCCAGTTGGTGAGTCTGGCCCCGATCTTAATCGCTTAACCTGGCTAGCCAAACGCAATGCGTGGGCTAGGCAAAATTTTTCGGTCGTCGCCCCGAGTAGCTGGATGGCGAGTTGTGTGGAGCAAAGCGTTCTTTTTCGTGAGGCGGCGGTGAGGGTGATTCCCAATCCACTCGATACCGAGTCCCTTTGGAGGCCGGTGGATCAAAAGCAGGCACGTGATTGCTTGGGCCTGAAGCAAGATAAGTCATACATACTATTTGGCTCGGCGGGAGGAATGACACAACTTAAAGGAGAAGACCTATTACGCGCAGCAATGCCTAAGGTGGTTGCTGCGCTCGGGCCTAACGTTGAGCTACTTATTTTTGGCCAATACGCATCCGCGGGTGCAGAGGGATCAAATTGGCCGTGTCCCGTCAACTGGCTTGGCCCGGTGCGGGATGATTACGTGATGGCATGTATTTATTCTGCCGCTGACGTGATGATTGTGCCATCCCGACAAGATAATTTGCCAAACACTGCCATCGAAGCGCACGCGTGTGGAACTCCGGTTGTTGCGTTCAAGATCGGCGGATTGCCTGATATCGTTGAGCATCAACATACCGGCTGGCTTGCCGCTGCGTTCGACACTGAGGAGTTGGGGCAGGGTATTCATTGGGTACTCGCCGACAAAGAGCGTTGGCATCGGGT
>CAMBPA010000296.1 GCA_945869355.1 Bordetella parapertussis | reverse complement strand
AAAAGCAACTAACCGAGAACTTGGCGCTGCACCGTGCACTCTTTGGTGCCGAGGCAAGACAAGCGGCCCTCGAGTTGCTAGACCGCGTGCAAATGCCTAACGCAGCGCAACGTTTGAGTGCTTACCCACACGAGCTCTCTGGCGGTATGAATCAGCGCGTCATGATCGCCATGGCACTCGCGGGCCAACCTGATTTATTGGTGGCGGACGAACCAACCACGGCACTGGACGCAACCGTCCAAGCACAAATCCTCGACTTACTGAACCAATTACGCAAAGAGTCCGGTATGGCCCTCGTCCTGATTTCACATGACTTGGGTGTCATCACTGAGGCAAGTGAGCAAGTCGCCGTCATGTATGCAGGACGTATCGCTGAATACCTGCCAACTGAACGTTTGTTTGCGCATGCGCGTCACCCGTACACCAACGGACTACTCGGTGCAATGCCCTCTCTTGAAGCTGAACATGGCGCTCTCAAGACGATTCCTGGTCAAGTTCCACAAGCCGGCACACGTTTTCGAGGTTGTAGCTTCGCACCGCGATGCGCATTCACTCAAACAGTTTGCCAAAGCGAAGCGCCTACCCTTGTATCGATAACCTCTAGCCATCGCGTCGCCTGCCATCTCGAGAGACTGCAATGAGCGCCCTACTGACTGCAACAGATGTCACGCGTGTCTACTCAGTGAAAACAAGTCAGTCATGGCTCACCAAGCGCCGAAGCCTGCGGGCCGTCGATCACATATCTCTGCAACTACGCGCGGGCCAAACCCTGGGGTTAGTGGGTGAATCCGGCTGTGGCAAATCAACACTCGCCCGTTTGCTTCTAGGCTTAATACCGACAACGAGCGGCGAAGTGACCTTCGACGGGCGTGCGGTCCGCGCACAACGCGATGCAAACTGGCGTGCCCAGCGGCGAGACATGCAGATGGTCTATCAAGACCCACTCGCAGCCTTGGATCGACGCCTCACCCTCTATCAACAAGTGCTTGAGCCGCTTGCCATTCAAGGTATTGGTACCCGCACGGAACAACGCAGCGCCACCGAAGAAGCGCTTACCTCCGTAGGAATTGGTGCCGATCTTTTTGCGCGGTTTCCCCATGAACTCTCTGGTGGTCAGCGTCAGCGCGTCGTGCTTGCAAGGGCTTTAGTGCTGCAGCCCCGGCTCTTAGTATGTGACGAACCTGTTTCAGCCTTGGATTTGTCTATTCAGGCGCAAGTCATCAATCTGCTTTCCACGCTTCAAAAAAGCCGTCATCTCGCCATGCTGTTTATTAGTCATGACTTGCGTGTCGTGCGGCACATCTGCGATGACGTCGCAGTGATGTATCTTGGGAAGATTATCGAACAAGGCCCTGCAGATAAAGTGCTGTCACAGCCGGCGCATCCTTATACCGAGGCCTTGATTTCAGCCGTCTCTCATCCTAATGCCTCGCAGGCACCTCGCAAGCGCATTCTGCTGAGCGGTGAGCCTCCCAACCCCATTGATGTGCCGAGTGGTTGCGCATTCCATCCGCGGTGCGCGATTGCCGAGGCGCAGTGTCGAACACAGACACCACACCTAACCCGACTCGACACCCAGCACCTAGTCGCCTGTCACCTGCGGGCGCACAAAACAGAACAGGCAAGTGTGTCCGCATGTTGAACTACCTTTTTACCCGAGGTGTGCGCTCGGCGCTGACTATCCTGCTCGTGGTCACCTTCACCTTCATCATTCTGCGCCTGTCCGGCGACCCAGCCATGATGATTTTATCGGCCGACGCACCTCCAGAAGCCATCGATGCCTTTCGGAAAAGCTGGGGACTGGATGCCCCGCTCTCTCACCAATATTTCGGATATCTGCGTAATATCGTAGAGGGAAACTTCGGTGTTTCCATGCGTAACGGAGCGCCAGCCATGAAGTTGGTGCTCGAGGCGATCCCAGCGACCCTCGCCATCACACTACCGGCATTTTTACTCAAACTACTGCTCGGCATTCCTGCTGGGATTTTTGCGGCGTTTCATCGCAACACCTGGATCGATAGGCTGATCATGAGCTTGTCGGTTGCCGGGCACTCACTACCGAGCTTTGTCCTCGGGGTGTTATTAGTTCTAATCTTTGCCGTGACACTCGGTTGGTTGCCAAGCGGTGGCTATACCTCCTGGACACATGCCCTCCTACCCATCATCACGCTTTCCATCGGTGGGGCAGCGGTGCTAGCCCGCTACACACGCTCTGCGATGCTTGAAGTGCTCGGTCAACCCTACATCCGAGCGGCCTCAGCCAAAGGGCTGACCTGGCGCAACGTTGTGCTGCGTCATGCGCTGCAAAATGCTGCCGCGCCGATTTTGACAATTGCCGGGCTCATGTTCGGCGCGCTGATCGCGGGAGCCGTCGTCGTAGAAAGCGTGTTTTCTTGGCCGGGCGTTGGACGCTTAATCGTCTCTGCCGTTGCTAACCGCGATCTTGCCGTTGTGCAGGCCGCTTTACTTCTTGTCACGATCTGCATGGTCACAGCAAATTTATTTGTGGATGCCCTGAATGTGCTGATCGATCCAAAGCTCCGGTCATCGCGCTAAGGAGACAACATGCCTAAACGAATATTCTCCTCGCTCCAATATTTTGTTGCATACTGCCCCTTCATCGTCTTGTGCGGTTGGGGTTGGCTCAGCGCGATGCTGCTTATCGCCCTGTTCGCAGACAGCCTCGCGCCCTACGCCTACACGGCACTAGACCTTTCAGCGCGACTGCAGCCACCGCTTGGCTTTGAGGGCCAGGTCAATCACCCGCTTGGAACAGACGAATTGGGACGCGATGTTCTGTCAAGACTCGTCACCTCAATCCGCATGAGTCTACTGATTGCGTTCACAAGCACACTGATCTCTGGCACGATTGGCCTGACACTAGGATTTCTGGCGGCGCGCTTTCGAGGCTGGATCGAACAAGCGGTTCTAATTGTGATCGACTTTCAGGCATCGATTCCATTTATGTTGATCGCACTCGCGGTACTTGCCTTCTTTGGCAACACTCTCGTGCTCTTTATTTGCCTGATGGGATGTCACGGCTGGGAGCGCACCGCCCGCATTACACGCAGTCTGGCGATCTCGGCAATTGAACAAGGCTATGCCAACGCAGTGCAAGCGTTGGGTGCGAGTAGCTGGCGCGTGTATTTCCGCCATATTCTGCCCAATATCGCCAGCACCCTGATTGTCAGTATGACCTTGACCTTTCCGGAAGT
>CAMBPA010000295.1 GCA_945869355.1 Bordetella parapertussis | reverse complement strand
GCCGCCCACAGACTCGAGCCACTTAAGCGATTCGGGATTGACGTCGCGTCCGTAGGTTTTAAAGCCAGACTTGATCAAGTTCAGGGCCACACCACGTCCCATGACACCTAATCCGATCAATCCTACAGCATCACCCGCTTTAATTGACTGAGCCATTTTTACTCCTTTACCTGATCGGTCGTTGACCCTGCAAGCACTTTCTGCTCGCGCTTAGCCTGTCGCTTCAGGGTCATATTCTGAATCTCAACAAAAAATACGGGGACGAGCGCTACTGCCAAACAAGTCGAAGCAATCATGCCACTGAACACTGTGATGCCAATCGATATTCTAGAGGCCGCACCAGCACCGGAGGAGGTTAACAACGGCACGACGCCCAGAATGAACGCAATCGAAGTCATGACGATGGGTCTAAAACGCTCATGAGAGGCCTTGAGTGCCGCCTCAACCGGTGACAAACCTTTCTTACACTCGTCGAGCGCCACTTCAACAATCAAAATTGCGTTCTTAGACGCAAGAGCGATCATCAGCACCAATCCAATCTGAACGTAAATATTATTAGGCAAACCCGTCATAAACAATGCACTCACTGTACCGACTAACGCAAGCGGTACCGCCAGAATGACCGAAATCGGCGCTGACCAGGACTCGTACTGACCAGCCAACACAAGATAAACAAGCAAAATCGACAGTGCAAAAACGAGTGTCACGGTATTACCAACCAACTTCTCTTGGTAAGACATTGCAGTCCATCGATAAGTCACGGACTCAGGGAGATTCGTTGCAGCGAGTTTCTCAAGCGCGGTAATGACTTGCCCCGAACTGTAACCAGCATTTGCAGCACCTAGAACCGCGGCACTGGGAAAAATATTGTATTGCGATGCAATCGCGGGGCCCGTGGTCTCAATAATCTCAATAAAGGACCCCAAGGGCACCATATTGCCGGACTTATTCTTAACGTAGATGCGACTAATCTGATCCGCAGTCATCCGACTTTTTCCATCAGCTTGCAAGAAAACCTGATAAGTCTGCCCGAACTTAAAAAACTGGTTCACATAGGTTGAACCAACTGAGGCCTGCAGCGCATCGTAAGCATCTCCGAGAGACACACCGAGCGTCTCTGCTCTCGTCGCGTTAAAGGTTAATGTCAATTGAGGAACGTTGTTGCGAAACGGGGTAAAAATGGCCTGTATTTCGGGTAGCTTGCGTGCGGCCTCAAGAAACTGCTCAGTTACCGTCTCAAGCGTTTTGAAGTTATTACTGCCATCGGTCAAGAGCAACTGCATTTGAAAGCCGCCGGACAGTCCCAACCCTGGAATTGCAGGGGGAAGCAGCACTTGGGCTGTCACTTCTTGTACGTTCTTTAATGCCTGCGTCATCCCCATATAAATCGACCTTAAGTCTTGCCCTTTGGCCTTTCCGCGGTCCTCCCAGGACTTCAAGATCACATACATGACGCCGGTGTTTGACTGCGAACTGTTATTGCTCAGCGCATTGACGCCTCCAATCGACACGACGCGATCTACACCGGGAACTTTTTCAAGCTGCTTGACCACCAAGGCCATACCCACTTGGGTACGCTCAAGCGCAGAGGCATCTGGTAACTGGACCGATACCACCAAAGACCCTTGGTCTTCGTTGGGAATGAAGCCCGTCGGCAAACGAATCAGACCGACGATCGCTGCGACGATGAGCAAACCACCAACGAATGAAGTGATCTTACGATGCGCCATCAACACATGCATTAAACGGGCATACCAGTTGGAGATTTTTTCAAAATAAAAATCAAACTTGGCAAAAAACCAGTTCTTCTTTGCATTCGGCGATTTGGGAGTAATGAATTGCGCTGCTTGCGTGGGCTTAAGCGTCACAGCGTTAATGCCGCTGATGAGCGCTGTCGCGGCAATGACCAGTGCAAACTGCCGATACATTTGACCCGTGATCCCGGCAATAAACGATGCGGGCAAGAACACGGCCATCAGGACCAACGTAATACCGATAATTGGCCCGAGCAGTTCGTTCATCGCATTGATGGCAGCCTGCCGCGGAGTTTCCCCATGCTCGACTTTTTTAGCGACGCCCTCCACCACCACAATTGCATCATCCACCACAATACCAATACAGAGGACAATTGCAAAAAGTGTCAATAAATTAATTGAGAAGCCCATACCTGCCATACATGCAAATGCACCGATAATCGTGACCGGTACGGTTGTGGCAGGCACAAGCGTCGCGCGCCAGTCTTGCAAAAACAGCATAATCACAAGGAGCACAAGGATGCCCGCTTCAAAGAGGGTGTGATACACCTCTTTGATCGAAGCCGAAACGAACATCGTTGTATCAAAGGGTATTTCCCATTTAATTTCTTTTGGAAAATTTTTAGATATCGTCTCAAGCTCAGCTTTCACCGCCTTCGCAACATCGATCGCATTGGCTGAAGGCTGCTGATATATCGCAATCCCTCCGGCCGGCTTTTCGTCTAGACGAAAAAACTGACTGTAGTTCTGGCTACCGATTTCGACACGCGCGACATCCCTCAAGCGCGTGGTCTCACCCTGCTCGTTGACTTTAAGCAGAATCTGCTCAAACTGCTCGGGCGTATCGAGCGCACTCGTTACATTCAACGTAAGTTGAAAATCTTGCCCCAACGGCACAGGCGGTGCCCCGATCTGACCCGCTGCCAACATGACGTTTTGGCGGCTAATAGCGGTTGATACGTCGGTAGGCGATAGACCACGCATCGCTAGCTGAGCGGGGTCTAACCAGATCCGCATACTGTAATTCCCAACGCCAAACACGTTTGCCGCAGCAACGCCCGGGATACGTGCTAGACGACTTTGCAACTGCAAATTTGCGAAGTTACTCAGAAATAACGCGTCATGTTCGGGATTACTGGAGGTCAATGTGACGAACTGTAAAATTGCCGTGGACTGCACTTTGGTGGTGACACCCTGCTTTTGTACCGCCGCGGGTAATGCCGCCAAGGCGATCGCCACACGATTCTGCACCGTTACTTGAGCCATATTGGGATCCGTCCCAACTTGAAATGTCACCGTCAGCGCATAGCGGCCGTCATTCGTTGAATCAGACTGCATATAGAGCATGTTCTCTACGCCGTTGACCTGATTTTCAATATTGCTCGCCACCAAGCGCTGCACCAAAGAAGCGCTCGCGCCCGGCCACATGGTGGTGACCTGCACGGTAGGTGGCGTCATGGGTGGGTACT
>CAMBPA010000294.1 GCA_945869355.1 Bordetella parapertussis | reverse complement strand
TAGCCGCAGAACGGCAACATCGCAAACGGATCACGACGCACAACACCCTGCTGCCCAACCGCTGCCGCTGTAGTTTCTGAGCCCATGGTGGCCGCCATGTAAACGCCTTCGGCCCAGTCACGCGCTTCAGTGACAAGCGGCACAGTCGTCGAGCGACGACCACCAAAGATAAACGCATCGATCACAACACCCGCGGGGTTATCCCACTCGGAATCCAGCACCGGGTTCTGTGTCGCAGAGACCGTAAAGCGAGCATTCGGATGCGCTGCCTTGACGCCTTTCTCTTTCGCAGACTCAGGGGTCCAGTCGCGCCCCTGCCAATCGATGCAGTGAGCAGGAGGCACTTTTGTCATACCTTCCCACCATACATCGCCATCGTCAGTCAGCGCGACGTTCGTAAAAATCGTGTCTTTTTTCAATGTCGCCATGCAGTTGAAGTTCGACTGCTCGTTGGTGCCAGGCGCCACACCAAAGTAACCGGCCTCAGGATTGATTGCCCTGAGGTTGCCCTGTGCGTCAGGCTTAATCCAAGCTATGTCATCACCGATCGTCGTAATCTTCCAACCTTGCTGAGCAAGCCCGGCAGGCGGAATCAACATAGCAAAGTTTGTTTTTCCACACGCAGACGGGAAAGCCGCGGCAACATGGTATTTTTTACCCCAAGGCGCTTGCACACCCAGAATCAACATGTGTTCAGCCAGCCAGCCCACCGATTTTTCGTTGGCCTCACTACGTCCCATTGTGGACGCGATGCGCAAGGCGAAACACTTCTTGCCCAGCAAGGCGTTTCCGCCATAGCCCGATCCATACGACCAGATTTCGCGGGTTTCAGGAAAGTGCACGATGTATTTGGTTTCGTTACAGGGCCAAACCACGTCTTTCTGCCCTGCAGACAAGGGTGCGCCAACGGTATGGACACAAGGAACGAACTCCCCATCTGTACCAAGAACGTCATACACCTTCTTGCCCATGCGCGTCATCATGCGCATGTTGACGACAACGTAGGGGGAGTCGGACAGCTCGATGCCAATCTGAGCAATCGGGGACCCCAAAGGACCCATCGAGAAAGGAATGACGTACAAGGTGCGCCCCTGCATCGCACCCTCGAACAACTCATCAAGCTTGGTGCGCATCTCGGCCGGCGCAATCCAGTTATTTGTCGGGCCTGCGGCGTTTTTATCCTGACTGCATATGAATGTACGGTCTTCTACGCGAGCCACATCATTCGGCGACGAGCGTGCCAAAAACGAATTGGGGCGCTTGACGGAGTTAAGCTTGATAAGCATCCCAGTCTGCACCATCTCCGCACACAAGCGGTCATATTCCTCTTGGGATCCGTCACACCACACCACGTTGGCGGGCTTAACTTTGGCGGCAATCGCCGCAACCCAATCCTTTAAACCTTGATGACGGACGTATTCAGGAGCATTCAGTGAAGGATTCATGTCAATGTTTCAAAATGGTGACAGGATTAAAACTCGATAACCTGCAATGGTAGCATCGTCGAGGATCGTCACGAACCGATTCCCTGTCTAAATGTGTGCATTTCCGCAGCGCGACAGCATTTGCTGCAATCGAGATACGTTAAGTGTATTTTAGCTACAATATGACAGAATTTGCCGGCAGAATAGCCCTCTTTCATCAAGAGCTAAACAAGTCTTTTTAGGAGAAACTTCATGTCACGACTCTCTGCTCGCACCATCGTCGCACTATCGCTGACAAGCATGGCATTCATGCTCCTTCCGCTGCACGGCCATGCACAGCAACCCTTGAACAAGATTGGATCGTGTCCAAGCGGCTATCACACAAGCGGGAACTACTGCACGCCCTCCTCGGCCAGCACAAAACCAGCCATCGCAAAAGTGGGGGCGTGCCCTTCGGGCTATCACACGAGCGGGAACTATTGCCTGGCGAGCAGCGCCTCCGCCAAACCAGCCGTCGTCAAATCGGGGAGTTGTCCAAGTGGCTATCACACGAGCGGCGCTTATTGTTTGCGGAACTAATCGTCGGACCGACTTCGAGGCATTCAGCGCCTCTGCGGAGTATATTTGTAAGTAAGCCGAAGAATAAAATTGTATTTATAAAAATAAATGACACACGCGTTTAAAACACGATCGCTGGAGACAATCCTATGACCTTGCACTTCAAGAAACTGCATCCAAGCTTCATGGCTGAAGTGAGCCCCGTGGATTTAAGAACCTTGACGGATCAAGGGACGCTTGCGTCTATCAGAGCAGCCATGACAGAGTTTGGCGTCTTAATTTTCCATGACCAGCACTTTAGCTACGACGATCAAATTGAGTTCGCGCAACGCCTCGACGGCGTGCTGCATAGCAAAACATCCTCTTCCGTTCTAAGCAAGAATCGGTTTGGTAACGAGGCCTTGACGGACATTTCAAACGTCGGCCAGGACGGCAACATCCTCGAAGCAGCCGATCGCCGAAGAATGAATGGCATTAGTAACCGCATCTGGCACACCGATGCCTCGTTCGAAGAACCGGCAGGTCGCTACTCGATGCTCTACGCCCGAAACATTCCACCGGTGCGTGCCGACACAGAGTTTGCCGATATGCGTGCAGCCTACGACGCGCTAGATGCGGGCACGAAGGCGACAATCGAAGATCTTCACACTTATCATTCGATCGTTTACTCCCGCCACACGATGGGTTTTGATTTTTCGCCCGAAGAAAGTGCAAAGCTCCCCGGCGCAACACATCCGCTCGTCAGAAAGTTTGCTGACTCAAACAGAAAGTCTCTGTACCTCGCCTCACATGCTGCGCACATTACAGAATGGCCAGTACCTGAGGGGCGCTTACTGCTCAAGGACTTGATAGAGCACGCGACGCGCAAGGATTTTTTGTATAGCCACGAATGGTCCCTCGGTGATCTAGTCATCTGGGATAACAGAACCACCATGCATCGGGCTCGACCCTTCGACGATAAGACTTACAAGCGTGAATTAACCCGAGTCACCACGCTTGATCTACCTCTTGCTATGTCCCAACCTTAAATCCCGACTGCATCTTGCGCAGCAGAGCGATCACGCTCTGCGCAACAATTCGACCTGTCTTAGGGTTCTCTGAGGGAATATTTTCCATCGTCATGGTGAATTTCGCTGAATCGGAATCCACCACGATCGTATGCGTATTGCGCACCACGCCTGGGTCTGCCCAGATTTCGAGCAAGGTCTTTTCTGGACCCACCCCGGCTAACGCCAACGCCACCACCACATTCAGATTT
>CAMBPA010000293.1 GCA_945869355.1 Bordetella parapertussis | reverse complement strand
GAAAATTATAAAAAAGCAGAGTGCTTGAATCGTGATGTCATCACGACGTGGGAGAAGCCCTTCAAAAAGAACACGGGTATCGCCGTGCTGCGTGGCAACCTATGCCCCGATGGTGCAATCATCAAACCCTCGGCCGCGACGCCCAAGCTGTTGAAACACACAGGGCGTGCGGTCGTGTTTGAAAATATCGAGGACTTTCATAAGAAGATCAATAATCCAAAGCTTGATATTGATGAACACTGCATCATGGTGTTAAAGAACTGCGGGCCCAAAGGCTATCCAGGGATGGCCGAAGTAGGCAATATGCCCCTACCCCCTAAGATCCTTAAAAAAGGGATCACCGATATGATCCGGATCTCAGATGCGCGGATGAGTGGCACAGCCTATGGCACGGTCGTCTTACACGTCGCACCAGAAGCTGCCGCAGGTGGTGTGTTGGGCTTAGTGGAGACGGGCGACATGATTGAGCTCGATGTCAAAAAACGTCGACTACATTTAGATGTCAGCGATGAGATTCTTGCGGAACGACGTTTGAAGTGGAAAGCGCCGAAGCCGCCATTGAATAGAGGCTATTACAAGCTCTATGTGGATCATGTCAACCAAGCAAACGATGGCGTGGATTTCGATTTCTTAGTCGGCTGCAGTGGCAGCGCAGTACCACGAGACAATCACTAGGCGTAGCGAACACTACACCTTTTTACGTGGCGGGAGCCCTGTGTGTTGCGTCAGCATACGACCAGGCCGGACGGGGCGCCTCACGGGCGTTGCTTCCGTACTATTTTTGCGGCGAGTGCTGGTGTAGCTACCATCGGTGCGAGGTTGATGAAAAGGGATCAGATGTTTTTTCCCGTTCCCGATCAAGTCCGCACGACCCATGTCTTTGAGCGCCTCACGCAGCATCGGCCAGTTATTAGGATCATGGTAGCGCAAGAACCCTTTATGTAAGCGACGACGACGGTCGCCTCGGACAATATCAACCGTTTCACTCGTGCGCGTCACGCGACCGAGCGGATTACGTCCTGAGTGATACATCGCCGTGGCGGTTGCCATGGGACTTGGATAAAACGTCTGCACTTGATCTGCACGGAAACCATGGGTCTTGAGCCACATAGCCAAGTGCATCATGTCTTCGTCGCTGGTGCCTGGGTGCGCCGCAATAAAGTACGGCACCAAGAACTGTTTCTTACCGGCCTGCTCACTAAACTTATCGAACAGTTTTTTGAACTTATCGTAGCTGCCAATGCCAGGCTTCATCATCTTTGACAAAGGCCCCATCTCGGTATGCTCGGGCGCAATCTTTAAGTAGCCGCCGACATGGTGTGTGAC
Organism: Bordetella parapertussis; assembly: GCA_945869355.1. Lineage (GTDB taxonomy): Bacteria > Pseudomonadota > Gammaproteobacteria > Burkholderiales > Burkholderiaceae_B > Zwartia > Zwartia parapertussis_F. The sequence goes on along the minus strand of CAMBPA010000293.1, from coordinate 1,927 downwards.
CAGCTCTCGAATATACTCGGGTGACTTTACCGCCAAGTCGTAGCGCAGGCCCGAGCCAATCAGAACCTTCTTGACGCCTTTGACAGCGCGCGCGCGTCGGTACATATGAATCAAGGAGCTGTGATCAGTGTTCAGATTTTGGCAAACATCTGGGTAAACACAGCTAGGCTTACGGCACGCAGACTCGATCTCTGGGCTCTTACAGCCAATCCGGTACATGTTGGCGGTTGGTCCACCGAGATCAGAGATGACGCCAGTAAAACCAGGCACTTTATCGCGAATATCTTCAATCTCGCGAATCACGGAGTCTTCGCTGCGGCTTTGAATGATGCGACCTTCGTGCTCGGTAATCGAACAGAACGTACAGCCACCAAAACAACCACGCATGATGTTGACGCTAAACCGAATCATTTCCCAAGCGGGGATTTTGGTTGCACCATCGTGACTACCGTTCTCGTCCGCATAAACAGGATGGGGACTTCGCGCGTAGGGTAAATCGAAAACCAAATCCATCTCGGCGGTCGTCAAGGGAATCGGCGGTGGATTAATCCACACATCGCGCGCGGTACGTCCCTCACCATGCGCTTGCACGATTGCACGTGCATTACCTGGGTTGGTCTCGAGATGTAAGACGCGGTTCGCATGCGCGTACAAGACAGGGTCAGACTTCACCTGCTCATAGGCTGGCAAACGAATGACGCTGCGATCACGCGGGGGAACCTTGAGCTTACCCTTCACTTGCGTAGAGGGGTTCGGTGTAAAGACAAGCGGTGCCTCGCCCGCTTTCAGTTTTTGTTTACCAGCGTTTTGTTGTCCGGTACTTTTTGCATTGGCCGCATCAGCGACTGCACGCGCCTCATCGTTACGCGCACAGCTTTCGCCCTGCTCAAGTGCCTGCTCGCTAATCATCAGATACGGATTAACGTGGGCCTCGACCCTGCCCGGCGCATCCACACTCGTCGAATCGATTTCGAACCAGCCCTCAGGCGTCTCACGCCGTAAGAAGGCCGTGCCACGAATGTCGGTCATTTGTTGGACAGGCTCTTTGGCAGCGAGGCGATGCGCGATTTCAACAACGGCGCGCTCGGCGTTACCGTACAAGAGCAAATCACATTTACTGTCGATCACAACAGAACGACGTACTTTGTCTGACCAGTAATCGTAGTGTGCGATACGCCGCAACGAACCTTCGATACCACCCAAAATAATGGGGACATCCTTATAGGCTTCCTTACAGCGCTGGGTGTAGACGATGGCGGCGCGATCTGGTCGCTTGCCGCCTATGTCACCCGCGGTGTAGGCGTCATCACTACGCAATTTGCGATCAGCCGTGTAACGGTTGATCATCGAATCCATGTTGCCGGCCGTGACACCAAAAAACAGGTTGGGCTTGCCTAAGGCTTTAAAGGGCTCGGCGCTCTGCCAATCTGGCTGCGAGATGATGCCCACACGAAAGCCTTGGTTCTCAAGCATCCGTCCGATCACCCCCATACCGAAGCTTGGGTGATCGACATACGCGTCACCCGTCACGATAATAATGTCGCAACTATCCCAGCCGAGCTGAGTCATTTCCTCACGACTCATCGGCAAAAAGGGCGCCACACCAAAACGCGCAGCCCAGTACTTGCGATAGCTACTGAGGGGCTTGGCGTTGCGCGGGAACAGGGAAACGTCTGCGTAGGCTGTCATATCAACTCATTTAGGTGCGAGATTGTACGCAAAGTCGCCACAATTACCTCCAATAGCCCCATTTACAACACAACCGCTTTGCCCAGCAATCCCTGATACAGTAGGTTTGCTTGACTCCTCTCACGGCCACCACAAATGACTACTTTCCCCGAAATACATCCCCTAACCGCCTCTCCCGAGATAACCGCCATCTATGCAGACCTCCGCGCGGATACCGGCTTACAAAGGGTCAATCTGA
>CAMBPA010000292.1 GCA_945869355.1 Bordetella parapertussis | reverse complement strand
TGCACAAGCCGGAGTAAATCGTTTTGTTGGTATTGGTACCTGTTTTGAATACGACCTTGCCGGGGGCGAGCTATCTGTTGAAACACCGTTACGCCCATTAACGCCATACGCTGGGGCAAAAGCGGCCGCCTTCATGGCGCTCTCACAGTGGCTGCCACAACAAAATGTCGAGTTTGCCTGGTGCCGTTTGTTTTATCTTCACGGAGAAGGTGAAGACGCACGGCGGCTGGTGCCCTATTTGCGCACGAAACTCACTGCAGGAGAGCCCGCCGAACTGACCAGTGGCAGCCAAATTCGGGATTTTCTGGATGTCCGCGAGGCGGGTCTCATGATTGTGGAGGCAGCACTAAATGACGTGCAGGGGCCAGTCAATATCTGCTCTGGTATGCCCATAACGGTGCGACAACTCGCAGAGCAAATTGCTGATGAATATGGACAACGCGAGTTGCTCAAATTCGGCGTTCGACCAGACAACTTGATTGATCCTGGCTGCGTAGTGGGCATTAGGGCGCAACATATATGACTGAATTTAGCCAAATGTAATTTCAAACAATTGTTAAACAGAAAGTGGGGATATACAAAATGAACGAATTTGATAAAGAAGTTGCAAGCCGAATTGTCGCTTATGCCTCAAATGAGGTGTTGTGCCGTGCAGGCGTCAATTTTATGATGGCATCAACAGAGCCTAAGTATTCCTATAATTTTTCTTGGCAAGGTCGTCCCATCATCCAGTACCCCCAAGACATGGTTGCGATGCAGGAGTTAATTTGGTCGATCAAGCCCGACCTGATTATCGAAACCGGTATTGCCCATGGCGGCTCGCTGATTTTCAGTGCATCCATGCTGGCGCTGCTGGATATGTGTGACGCCATTGAAGCCGGCACAACACTTGACCCCAAAAACTCCAAGCGGAAAGTGTTGGGCATGGACATAGATATCCGCGCGCACAACCACGCAGCTATCGAAGCCCACCCTATGGCCTCCCGTATTCAGATGATTAGAGGCTCCAGTATTGCGCCGGAGATCATTGGCCAGGTTAAAGAAGTCGCTCAGGGCTACAACCGTATTCTGGTCTGCCTGGACTCCAACCACACCCACGACCACGTGCTGGCCGAACTTGAAGCCTATGCTCCGCTCACCAGCGTAGGCAGCTATTGCGTCGTCTTCGACACCATCATTGAAGACATGCCCACCGACATGTTCCCCGACCGCTCCTGGGGCCCGAGCAATAATCCTAAAACGGCGGTTTGGGAATATTTAAAAACGCATCCCGAGTTCGAGATTGATAAGAGCATTCAGCATAAGTTGCTCATTACGGTCGCTCCGGATGGCTACATATTTCGAAAGTATTAATCATGAAACCCATGGAAACATCGAGCTTGCCGCTCGTCAGCATTTGCCTTCCTTTTAAAAACGAAGAAGATTTTTTAAAGGGCAGATTGCGCAATATTCTTCAATTTAAATATCCAAGCCTCGAGCTTATTTCTTCCGACAACTGTTCCAATGATCGGAGCGCCGAAATTCTAGAAAATGAAGACCTGAGTCAGATTCCACATCTTTCTATCCGACAAACGTCAGAAATCACGCCCGAGAGTAACTGGGAGGCGTGCCTGCAACAGTCAAAAGGGGACTATGTTATGTTTGCGGCGGCCGACGACTATCACGATGATAATTTTGTAGCAGAGGGTGTTCGGTTTTTAGAGAAAAATCTAGATTTTGACCTTTGGATGCCTCAAGTCAGGTTTATCGATTACCAAGATAAGCCATACTCACGAACAGCTAAAGATTCCATCATTCTTCCCATCCAAAAAATGTCCTATCCACAAAAGATCATGTATTGTGTTGATGGGAATACCAATTTTATTCCCTATGCTTTATTTAGAGGAGAGCAACTTAGGGCTATGCCAGTGGCCGAGCTTATGAGTTCCCCCAGCTTCGAGCAGCCTTTTTTACTTCATGTTTTTTGCACCAAGAAAATCTGGGTAAATCCAAAAGCTTTTTTCACTTATCGCCTAAAGATAAATATAACAGATAAACAGGATTCCAGTCGGAGGGTAGCCATACGATATGGCATCGATCGGAGATTCCCGCCTTACCACGTTCTGCCCGCGATACACACTCTCTTGCAATGGGTGGCACGGATTTACGCTAACGATCCAGAACGACTTTTGTGTGCTAAATTCTGGACTCTCGCTGGCATCCTGCGAAGTGACAATTGCAGTAAGGGGTGGTACGGGCGCATCAAAACAACTCTGTGGACGGACTTGCTTGCGTGTCTTTCGGAAAGAAATTGGAGCGATCTAGTCCTCCTTAGTCTTTTTATTCCCTTAAAGATCAAGCCTTTCCGCTGGTTAATCTCGCAACACCGGAACTACTCGGAGACCTTTCAATCTGCTGGGTTACAAAAAACTGGAGACAGTGAAGGGGAGCTATGAGGTCAGCTTCTCGACGATGACGCGACTGATGCCCCTTTGTTTGGCAGGAAATGCGGTAATAGCCGACTTGGAATTGCAAGGAGATATCACGAAAACAGGTTCGTTCCTCGTAGCCAGGCATCAGTTCACAAAGCACAACGTCAGGTGAGCAGCTAATAAGCAGGGTGAGAGCCGCCCCATGAGGAGCTATGATTATTGTTGAGTCTCGGAATGAAGCAATCTGCTCCGCAAGGGTCAGCCGAATCGCAAATCTAGGTTAATGGTCTTCGGAATATTCGCACTGAGAGGATACGGCGGGGGCGAAGAATCAATCGGGCCGAGGGCAGCTTTCGGCGCAAGCCACTCTGCTAATTTGTTTTTTGTCCATACTTCGGGGGGGTGCTCTTTCCCGTACAAAGGTGAGGCAATATCGTCGTCGATAATATTCTCGATCCATTGTGAAACCCTAACCAAATCGGGAGTATCCCTTTGCATAAGCCAACCATGAGTCTCACCGTCGCGCTTACGGCAAATCGTAACGGTGGAAATCTTATTTCTGAAGGCCCGGAGGGTGTGGCTGGAGCGCCTTCCGGGGAATATCCAGATTAGCAGGCCGAAACCAAAAGTGGCCTCCTGGTGAAGAATAAACCTATTGAGCAACAAGGGTTCACGAATAAACCACGGCAACCATTTTGGCTTGATAAGGACGTGATCGGCGAAACCAGAGCCAAGGCTGTCACTGGCAGCAATGCGGACATTCATAGCACAACGCGCCAGAGCGCCCTGAACCATTTCGGCAAGTATGCCCCCTTCATGCTGCAACCGCGGAACAACGATAA
>CAMBPA010000291.1 GCA_945869355.1 Bordetella parapertussis | reverse complement strand
CACCCAGGGCCTGACCCAGTTTCTGGGGCTGCAGGGGCATCGTCTGATTGCAATCGCAAATGAGTGTGGTCATGGGGGGCCGGATCGTTTTCTAAAGTGGCTGAACTTGTGGCAGGGCCTGGCAAGCTGTCTGTTGTTTCGGAGGGTTCAGGGAATTGTGCTTCTGTTGGGGCAGACTGTGCCACATCTTCAGGCGCTTTGACCAAGCCCAAGAACTGTGCGCCAACCATTTTGGCCAACATGCCCTCGGGCAATGGGTCTGGCGTGTTGTAGTCGCCAATGTAAATGTCCAAGCCGTCCATGATGTTGTAGTGCGGGTCGGCCAAAAGTTTTTTCATGGCAGCGTTGCGCACTTCTGGCGACACACCTTGCGTCATGTAAGACGTGAAATCAGATTCGGGCGTGAGTTTGGAGACATCCTCCAGGGTCAGGACCTTGGCAGGCTCTTCTGAGGCTTTGCTTTGCGAATTGGGTGGTGTATTTTTTGGGAGTGCGCTTGCCGGAGTGGCGAGGGGTCCATTTTGAGATGTGGCTTGTAAGGGGTTTGTCTGTGGCTGGGTGTTGGCCGTTGGCAAAGGTTCAGCCAAAGGAGCGCCTTGTTTCACCGCTTGCTTGCGCTGCGACCAACGGCTGAAAAAGTTGCCGCCTTCTCCATGGTTGCCCGTCTCGCTCATGCGCCGTCTACTTTCCGGCCCGAACGGTCGCCAGTGGTCACTTTGGCGGGTTGCCCAAAACGATCTGTGAGGGCTTGAAAACTTTGAGGCCGCTGACGGCGCTTCACCTCGGGGGTGTAATGGTCATTGGCAAATTCACGCACCCATTGAACGATGTCCTGAGAGGCCGGTACTTGCTCAATGGTTTCTTGAGCGTCTAGCCATCGGCCGGCATCGTGGTAACTGAGCGACACGCGCTCGGGCACAGCAATCAGTTCATCACTGAGTGCAATGCGTTCTTCCATGCGCCACATGACAAAGAAACAAGGATCGGGTGAGGTGACATTGAGCAGATAGCCTTCAGCATCGTCTGAAAAAAGTTCGACTTTGAAATTGGGAAACAACCAAAGCGCGCCATCATCGCCCTCGCGCAGACACTTTGGCGTGTGGCCAAAGTTTTCTTCTTGGGGCGTGACGTCGTCTAAAACCCAGCGCCATGTCTGCCATTTGGCCATGTCACCCTGCACGCGCTCACGGCGCATGACAACGGCAACATCAATGGAAGGACGGGAACTCATGGGCGGATAGTACCAATGATTGAGAGTCATCGGATCTTTGACGCCTTTGCCCGTCATCTAGACTTTGGAAGGCGCTTTAAAACCTCAATAGGTTTCGAGGTGCAATCGGCCTTCTTTTTTAAGGGCAGACCCCCATGTTTCCCAATCAAGACCCGCTTGTGTTGCCACATCGCGCAAGGCCAAGACCACGCCCTCTTCCATGCTCTTTAAGCCACACACATAGAAATAAGTGTTGGGGTCTTTCAAGAGCGCCACCAAGTCAGCAGCGCGCTCGCGCATGGCGTCTTGCACATAACGCTTGGGCTGACCGGGCGTGCGTGAAAAAGCAAAATTGATGTCGATGAAATCTTTGGGTAATTTTTGCAGCGGGCCAAAGTAAGGCAATTCTTCTTGGGTGCGGGCACCAAAGAACAAGATCAATTTGCCGCCTTCAAATTTGCCTGTTTGACGCAATCGGCGACGCCACTCGGTCATGCCGCGCATGGGCGCGCTGCCCGTACCGGTGCAAATCATCACGATGTTGGACTTAGGGTGGTTGGGCATCAGGAAGCTGCTGCCAAACGGACCAATCACTTGGATGGCGTCGCCCACTTTCACATCGCACAAATAGTTGGAACACACGCCATGCACTGGTTTGCCTTCGTGATTTTCGATCACGCGCTTCACCGTCAAAGACACATTGTTGTAGCCGGCGCGCTCGCCATTGCGCGGGCTGGCGATGGAGTATTGGCGTGCATGGTGCGGCTTGCCTGATGCATCCACACCGGGTGGCACGATGGCCACAGACTGGCCCTCTAAAACTGGGAAAGGCATGTTGCCAAAATCAATCACGATGTGATGGGTTTCGTTGGTGGTGCCCGCTTCGTTCACTTTGAAATTGCCCACCACAGTGGCTTGTGTAGGCGTTTTAGGACCATACAAGTTGGTGTAGGCGTGGGCTGCCGACCAAGGTGGCAAAGTGGCGCCATAAGCAGAGGAATTAAACACGGCCTCCCCTGAAGAACTCAGGGTATCAGCGGCCTGTGCAGGCGCACTGGCTGGGGCTGATACCGCAGAAAAATTTATGCCCATGGCTTGCAACTCTGCATCATCCAAGGCAGCAGGCAAATCGTCCCACGTCAATTGTTCTTCGGTGGAATAAGCCTTCGCCTTGGGCATGCTGCGCCAGTTATCGATAGAGCCAGTAGGGCAAGGCGGCACACAGGCCATGCACAGATTGCATTTTTCAGCGTCAACCACGTAGTTGCGTGAATCGTGGGTGATGGCACCGACCGGGCAGACCGACTCACACGTGTTGCACCGAATGCAAATCTCTGGATCGATCAGGTGCTGCTGAATTAAAACGGCTTCTGTGGACATGGCAAGTGTTGGATCTTTTTAATCAGATCTCAGCTGAAACGAACGTAGTCGAAGTCTACCGCTTGGCGGTTGATGCCCATTACAGGAGGAGCAATCCAGTTGGCAAACTTCCCTGGTTCCACCACGCGGCCCATGAGGCTGCCCACATAGGCGCGATCTTCGTTGGTCGGCAACCACTCGCCCACTTTGGCCATCCACTCTTCACTGGTGACCACACGGCCATCGGGTGTAACTTTGGAGCCAGACAAGGAGCCAATGTTGCGGTGGAAGGCTTTGTGAGGCGCTGTGAGTTTGAAGGCAATGCCAGCCTTGTCTATGACTCGGTTCCAGCGATCAATGCCACCTTTGGAATCGGTGATGTAGTCGTCGCGCAGCACTTCATTTAAAGCGTTTAGCATGGGAACTTCTTTTTCAATGAGCTTGCCCTCTTCAACCGCCAAAATTTTGTAGGTGTTGCCCTTCAACACGTGGTCATCTGCGCGCTTGCCTTCTTCGTACCTGCCTTTGAGGCCAGAGCTGTAAAAGGTGGCGGCGTTGGACGACTGGTCGGCGCCGAACAGGTCAATGGTGACGGAGAAGTGGAAGTTGATGTAACGCTGAATGGTCGGCAGGTCAATCACACCAGCCGCGCGAAGCTTGGCCACGTCATCGGTTTTGAGTTGGTTCAT
>CAMBPA010000290.1 GCA_945869355.1 Bordetella parapertussis | reverse complement strand
CGGGCCGAACACTTTACGCCGACCTACACGGCTGCTCCCCCGAAAACGCGCTCTCCGCGAAGCAATGGTCCCAAAGCCTTGCCGCAAGTTGGTCAGAGACAAACGCCTGAAGAAAAAATATTTATACCGCAAGTCGATTTATTTGTACCTCAAGACAATGGGCTTGAAACCTTTCAAGTCTTTGCACCGTGTCCGATGGGGCTAGAAGAGGCGCTTGCCGCAGAGCTCAGTGCACTAGGCTATGACGGGGTGTCTGCCACGCGAGCCGGCTGTCACTTTGTCGCAGACTGGTGGGGAGTCCAGCGGGCAAATTTATATTCCCGTCTTGCGACGCGAATTCTGGTGCGAGTGGGCCAAGCGCCTGTGCAACGTGAGGACGATATCCTTGACCTCGCGCGCAGCATTGCCTGGGAACGGTGGTTTGGTGCTGAACACACCTTGCGCGTTGACACCTCGGCAGTAAAGAGTCCGATGCAAAGCTTGCAGTACTGCAATCTGCGCGCCAAAGATGGGATCTGTGACCGCCTGCGTGAACTAGAGGGCGAGCGCCCCTCTATCGACACCGTACGCCCAGACGCACGGGTACATTTATTTTTGTCTCAGGATACCGCAACACTTTATCTGGATACCTCGGGTGAGTCGCTGTTTAAGCGCGGCTGGCGTCTGGACAAAGGCGACGCGCCGCTGCGCGAGAATCTCGCAGCAGGTATCTTGGCGTTATCGGGTTGGGATCCTGAGGCGGCCCTGCTAGATCCCTTCTGTGGCAGCGGCACCATCCTCATTGAAGCAGCCTGGATCGCTCTGGGTGTGCCTCCAGGCATTACACGTCCCTTCGGCTTTGAACGCTTACGCGATCACGATGCACACAGCTGGGAAGACGTCAAAGACGAAGCGCGTAGCCGCATCCTTCCAGAGCTCGAAACGCCACTCATTGGCATTGACGCAGATCCGCTTGCCATCGAAGCAGCGCAGCGTAATGCCGAACGCGCCTATCTGACAGAAGACACCATCCGCTTTGAGGCGGGTGACGCACGAGATGCCATCGCACCAGCCCCGACAGGCTGGCTAGTGACCAACCCTCCTTACGGCGAGCGTCTGGCAGAAGAAGACGTCGCGTTCTGGCGCGAATGGTCTGCAAATCTCAAGCGCGAATTTGCCGACTGGCAAGTCAGTATCATCACCTCGGATCTTGATTTACCCAAGCACCTGCGCCTCAAGGCCAACCGACGCACACCTGTCTTTAACGGAGCGCTCGATTGCAGACTCTTTAGCTTTGAGCTGGTGGCAGCAAGCTATCGGGACTAAGTCCGCAGAAAAGTTGGCGTAGGCTTGAACCAAATCTTTTGAGTGGATGTTGCATAGCAATGTTGTCGCAACGCAACATTCCTATAAATAATAGGGTTATCCCTTATCTCTATTTGCATGATTAAGGGTTTTCCCTCATAATAGGGTTATCCCTAATCCACACAGGAAATTATCATGCAAACCACAAATACCGTACGCCTGACCGATGCGCTCGAACGCGACCTGTTGGCCAAAGCTATGGGCCAGCAATTCCGTTTTCGCCCATTGCGCAGCGTCGGCAAACTCGTCAGCAGCACTGCCGCCTTCATCGCCCTGGCTCGCTCGCAGACCAACATGCGTGACATGGTCTAAGCAGGCCTAAGCAAACCAAAGGTCTTTGGCAAAAGGGCGAGCAAAAATGCGGGATAATGCGCCCCATGAATGCACGCTCCAAGCCGACGCAAGCACCTGAGCAGATAGGGCTGAGCGATCTGAGACCATCCCGAAGCAGGCTCTTTGCTTCGATGATGTATGAAGGCGTTTTGCTCTTTGCCGTGACGTTTTTAGCCGGCTATCTTTTTGACACGCTGACCCAAAGTCGGCACGGGCTCGTTTTGCGCGGGACGCGTCAAATCTGGCTCTTCCTTGCTATTGGTGCGTACTTTTTTATTTGCTGGCGACGTAATGGGCAAACTCTTCCCATGAAAGCCTGGCACATACGCCTACAAAGCACGAAAGGCGGCGCCCTAACGTGGCCTCAAATGCTGGCGCGCTACGCGCTGATGTGGCCGATACCGCTCGCTGGGTCTGCGCTCATCTGGGCTGCAGCGACGCTATCAGGTTGGCCGGCGTTTCTGATGTTTATCGTGGCAACACCCTTCTTAGTGTTCTTGCCTACGTGGTTCACACAAAATGGTCAGTTTTTGCACGATCGCCTTGCAGGCACCCGCCTGATTAGTGTTCAGCCTAGTAAAAACCCTTAGTTTTGCCATTACAACGCAGGTCTTTCTTGCGCCATTGCGCTGGCTGCGCCATGCTTACGGTCTGAAACAGACCGAACACTCAGGATGCTGGACCAACACGCTTCATTATGCGATTTATTTCGCTGGCAAGTGCCTGCCAATTTCAATATTGGCCAGGAATGCTGTCATCGCTGGACAAGCAGCTCAGCCGATGCGCGCCGTATCGCCTTGTTCTCAGAAAATGCCGTGGGCGAGCGCAGCGTGTGGACCTACGAACGCCTGGGCGCAACGGCCAATCAGCTTTCAAATGGTCTGCTGAAAATGGGTGTCAAACGAGGCGACCGCGTGGCGCTGGTGATGTCGCAGCGGGCCGAAGCCATCATTGCCCACATTGCGATTTACAGCATCGGTGCGGTCGTTTTACCGATTTCAACGCAGCTTCCTCCCAAAGCGATGGAGTATCGCTTACGCGACGCCGAAGCACGCGTCGCGCTCATGGACGCGCAAGGTGCAAACAACCTCCTGCCAATTTTGCAACGCTGTCACAAGCTGACACAGCTCGTAGGCATTGACGTCGCAGACGAGCGGGTGTTGCCTTGGCGCAGTTTATTGATCAGACAGTCAGATGTATTTAAACCCATCGCAACGGCAGCCAGTGACCCAGCGCTCTTGCTTTATACCGCGGGGGCGAGCGGACCGGCTCGCGGTGTGTTGCTGCCCCACTCCGCGCTCATGGGAAACCTGCCTGGCTTTGTTGCTTCGCAAAACTGGTTTCCCGCCAATGCGGAAGCGTTCTGGACACCCATCGATTGGGCGCGAAGCAATGGCCTGTTTTGTGGGCTGCTTCCGGCACTGTATTTCGGCATTCCATTAGTGGGCATGCACGATCCCTTAAGCATCGACCAAATACCTGCTTTGATCGAACGCTACCGTGTCAGCCACGCGCTGCTACCCGCGAGCGCATTGAAACAATGGGCTGCTCATTTGCCGAGTGAAAGCGTGACCCAACTCACCA
>CAMBPA010000289.1 GCA_945869355.1 Bordetella parapertussis | reverse complement strand
GAGGTTTAGGGATGGAACAGACCCTCACCATTTGTAATGTATCGACTAGCGCGATGGTGCGTGAGTGCAAGTTGGCTTACATCACTCGGGCGGGCGTTGAGATTGGCGTGGCGTCGACCAAAGCCTTTACAACACAATTGACGGCACTGTTTATGTTGACCTTGGCCTTGGCGCACGCGCACGGCCAGCTCTCCCAAGACCAAGAGGCGGCTCATGTCAAAGCGCTGCGCCACCTGCCCGCTGCGGTCAGCGCCGTGCTCGCACTTGAGCCACAAATCATGGCATGGGCTGATCGTTTTGCGACGAAAGAGAACGCCCTATTTTTAGGTCGTGGGATGCACTATCCCATCGCACTTGAGGGTGCGTTAAAGTTAAAAGAAATTAGCTAGATCCATGCCGAGGCCTACCCAGCCGGTGAACTTAAGCATGGGCCCCTAGCGTTGGTGACAGAGCTGATGCCGGTGGTGACCATTGCCCCCAATGACGCCTTGCTTGAGAAGCTGAAATCAAACATGCAGGAAGTACGCGCGCGCGGCGGCGAGTTATATGTGTTTGCAGACGCAGATACGAAGCTCGCGAGCAGCGAAGGTGTGCACGTGATCCGTATGCCAGAGAACTACGGTTTGCTGTCCCCTATTCTGCACACGATCCCGCTGCAGCTGCTGGCCTATCACACAGCATGTGCGCGCGGCACAGACGTTGATAAGCCACGCAATCTGGCAAAGAGTGTGACGGTAGAATAATGTGTGATGACTGGCGTTTAAGATCACAACCGTCGCAAAGACATCGATAGGAAAATTCGAAGTAGGCCGCACATGCTAAAGCTAAAAAATAAACTTAAAACCTTACTGTTTGAGCTTGCGCCGCGACTAGCGGTCAATTGGGGAGTTGAGTTCCCCCGCAAATCAGAGAACCGATTATTTTTAGAGCATGACATTTTTAAATATTTAGACACTGTGCTGAATCATGAGTCTGCGCAATGTCTATTCATCGGTACCGATAAACGTAGTTGGCATTATCGGTCGCGGTTTTGTGCAAAGTTCTTCACCATTGACAAAGACCCTAGTAAGGCGATTTATGGTGATGTGCATAACCATCGAATAGGCTCGGCAACAGAGCTCATACGGCAATACATGCGCGATCAGTTTGATGTCATTATCGCCAACGGCGTCATTGGCTTTGGTGTGAATCACATCGATCAATGCGAAGATTTGTTTGCTGGTCTCGAGACGATTATGAAAAGCAGTGGTGTGCTTGTATTAGGTTACAGTGACAGCCCATCGCGTATCGATTTCAAATTGGAACACGTCAAAAGCTACCATTTGTTTGAGAAGTTTGCGCCGCACTCGAACGGACTTGAGCAGAGTGAATATGTATTTGGCGATCATGTGTTCGTATTTCTCAGGCGTGCAGGGATCGGTTAATCTCTGCCTATGAAAAAACTAATGAGCGTGCAGGGCAATGATCGTGGTCACTGGGTCGGAGACGGCTTTCCGGTGCGTACATTATTTTTCTATCAAGACTTGGGTAAGGAGATGAGCCCGTTCTTGATGCTGGATTTTGCGGGGCCGAAGCAATTTCCCGCAACAACGGAGCGCAAAGGCGTGGGCTCACATCCGCATCGAGGCTTTGAGACGGTGACATTCGTCTATGAGGGCGAAGTCGAGCACAAAGACTCTACTGGTCAAGGTGGGGTGATTGGTCCGGGTGAGGTGCAATGGATGACGGCAGGCGCTGGAATCTTGCACGAAGAGTTCCACTCTACGGCATTTGCGCGAGCGGGTGGCGTGCTGCAAATGATTCAGCTGTGGGTCAACTTGCCAGCCGAAGACAAAATGACATCACCAGGATATCAACCGATTCTGCGCCAACAGATTCCGGAGCTCGCCCTGGCGGATGGCTCTGGCACGGCGCGTGTGATCGCCGGATCGTTCGGTGGTGAAACGGGTCCGGCGCGCACGTTTACGCCGATGCAGGTCGTAGACTTGAAATTGAAAAAAGGCGCAGCGCTCGCGATCCCGGTGCCGGCGGGCTGGAGCGCCGGGCTGGTTGTGTTGCATGGTGCAGTTCAAGCGCAAGACGGCGCTGTTGCGACGGATGCGCAGATGCTGATGTATGAACATGCGGGGCAAGATATCGCTGTACAGGTGCTCGAAGATTCGGTCGCGTTGTTGTTATGTGGTGAGCCGATTGATGAGCCGATCTCTGGGCATGGACCGTTCGTCATGAACACGAAGTCTGAGATTAGTCAGGCGATTGAAGATTTCAATAGCGGACGCTTTGGACGAATCGCATAAGTTGCGAAGGTCAGACGCGTCCGCTGAGTGCTCCTGCTAGTAGCCCACGGCTTGACCATCACGACGATGGTCAGAGCCTGCAACATACGCGTAAGGCGCTTTGTCACCTGGTAAGCGTGCGATCAACTGTGCGCTGCCGAAGTCAAGGCTATCAGCTGGTGCAACGATTGGCTTGTGGCCCATCGCACGCAAACTCTCAATAACAGCGGGATGTACACCGGCTTCAACCGTGAGCTCGCCGATATCGTTGATGCGCCAGCGTGGCGAGTCAGAGCACGCTTGGGGGTTGTGTTTTTCAGTCACGTAGCGCAAGACCATTTGCATGTGTCCTTGGGCTTGCATGTTGCCGCCCATCACGCCAAAGGCCATATTTGGTTTGCCATCACGCATGAGGAAGGCTGGAATGATGGTGTGCATAGGACGCTTGCCGCCGCTGACCAAGTTTGGGTGACCCGGGGTTGTTACGAATCCCGATCCGCGGTTTTGCAGTGCGATGCCTGTCTTTGGTACAACCACGCCCGAACCGAAACCTTTGAAGTTCGACTGAATGTAGGACACCATGCGGCCTTCGGTGTCTGTCGCGCACAGATAGATCGTGCCGCCTGAAGGTGGTTGACCAGGCAGATAGGTTCCCGCCTTCTTTGGATCGATCAGTTTGGCGCGTTCTTTTGAATAGGATTTACTGAGCAAGTCTTTTGCAGTCACTTTCATGAACGCGGGGTCTGCTACGTGTGCATACAAATCCGCAAAGGCTGCGCGCATACACTCCACTTCAAGGTGCATGCGTTCGGCAGAGCCGGGTTTAGTTTGTGCGTAGGGCAACTGCTCAATTAAGTTCAGTGCGAGCAGTGCAGTGAGTCCCTGTCCATTAGGCGGAATCTCATGCACGTCATAGCCCTGATAGTTTGTAGATACCGTTCCAACCCAGTCGCAGCGGTGCGCGGCCAGATCGGCCTCGGTCATGG
>CAMBPA010000288.1 GCA_945869355.1 Bordetella parapertussis | reverse complement strand
GGCGGCCAACAACAGCGGGTGGCCTTGGCGCGCGCCATGGCCCCTGAACCAGACTTGATTTTGCTCGACGAACCCTTTTCAAGCCTTGACATTGATTTGCGCGAACGTCTTGCAGCAGAAATGCGAGACATTCTTAAAAGCAATGGCGTCACCGCCCTGCTCGTGACCCATGATCAATTCGAGGCCTTCGCACTTGCAGATTATATTGGCGTCATGTCTCAAGGCACCTTGGTCCAATGGGACACGCCCTACGAGCTTTACCATCAACCCAAAACCCGATATGTCGCAGACTTCATCGGTCGGGGTGTGTTTGTCGCAGGAAAGATTCAAAACGGTGCGACCGTCGAGATCGAGCTCGGACGACTGCAGCTCGATAACGACCATCACGACCCCATCGGTACGATGGTAGATGTGCTCCTGCGCGCCGATGACATCCAGCATGATGATAAAAGCCCACTGCTCGCGACTGTTCTGCACAAGACCTTCAGAGGTGCAGACTTTCTTTACACCCTACGCCTCGATTCGGGTCTTGAGCTAGTTGCGTATGTGCCGAGCCACCATGACCATGCTGTCGGTGAAAAGATCGGCATTCGGTTAGGCGTCGATCACGTGGTGACCTTTCCAAAATAAGCGCTACGCCACGCGTTCACTCTCTAGAGACAAACCCTAGGTTCACCTCCCAAACGGCTGTTTATTTGACTGCGCTGTGTAGAATCGACCGTCTACTGTACGCCCGCTCCACTACAGGGCTAGTCCGTATAACTTACCTTATCCAACACCCGTATCTCTTTAGGAGAGTCGCATGCAACAATTCAAGAAGGTTAGCCTCACCGCTCTAGCACTCTCGGCTGCACTGCTAGCCAGCACGCCGACGATGGCACAACAAGTCACCCTGATGACAGGCCCACAGGGGGGCGTGTGGGTCCCGCTAGGTGGCGCTCTAAAAGGAATGTGGGAAAAGGCTGTTCCTGGATTGCAGGTCACCTCAACACCAGGCGCCGGCATTGCGAACGTTCGTGGCGTTGATGAGGGTAAGGTGCAAATCGGGTTCGGTAACTCGAGCAGCACCGTGGACGGCTTAGCCGGGCGTGCTCCCTTTCCAAAGAAAGTAACCAAAGTTTGCCAAATGGCTAACTTGTACCCACAGTTCTTTCAAGTCGTTGCACTGCAATCTGCAAAAATTAATTCTTTCGCAGATCTGAAGGGTAAATCGCTGGTGACACAATCTCGAGGCAATACAGGCGAGCTCCTCACTGACTTGATTCTCCAGGCCAATGACATGACTTACAAATCCCTTTCCAAGGTCAATTTTCAGGCAAGCTACACAGACGCCGTATCGATGATGAAAGACGGACACGCTCAGGTGTTTACTCTGGGCACCACCTCACCCGCGTCAGCCGTGATGGATTTGGCTAGCGGACGTGATGTAAACCTCGTTCCAGTCGACGATAAAACGATGGCTTACATGAAAAATCTTAACCCTGGCTACAACCGCTTAATCATTAAGGCAGGAACATATCCAAAGCAAACACAGGACGTACCAGCTATCGGTTATTTGACGCACCTAATTGTTGCCTGTGATATGCCAGAGAAGACGGTCTACGAGATGGTGAAAGCAATGGCGACAAACGTTCCATCGCTGGTCGCCGTCAGCAAGGCTATGGAAGGCCTGACACCAAAAGTGATGGCAAGCGACATTGGCGTACCACTCCACCCAGGCGCTGCCAAATACTACAAAGAAGTTGGCGCGCTTTAAGTATTAGCAGTAACACTGCAACGAAGGAACACTCGCGCCATGCAACAAGTTATATCTGACGAAAGTATCGCTATTGATCCAGCGTCTAAGGCACTGAAGACCCTTATTACGGTCCTCGCTGTTGCCATGTCGCTGTATCACATGTATGTGGCGGGCTTCGGCCCTCCCGAGGCAGTCATCTTTCGTGGAACGCACTTGATGTTTGCCTTGGGGCTTGTGTTCCTACTTTACCCCTCGAGCTCTAAGGGCGGCGTTGCGGCGCGCTCCTTCGATATGTTGCTCCTAGCCATGGGAATCGCTGCGATTGCACATATCTTTATTGACTATGAAAACTTCACTCGCCGCATCATCTACATCGACGACTTAAGCAAGACCGACCTGTTCTATTCCTTCGTCATGGTGGTCATTGTTCTCGAGGGTACTCGGCGTGTCATCGGTTGGGCGCTACCCGTGACAGCCATGATTTTCATCGTTTACACGGCATTCTTCACACAAATCAAATTGCCCGTCCTCATGGAGCAACTGTATTTTTCAACTGAGGGGATCTTTGGCTCGACGCTTGGTGTTTCAGCGTCCTATGTCATGCTTTTCGTGATCTTCGGTGCCTTTATGGAAAAGAGTGGAACCGGCCAATTATTCATGGACTTCGCTATGTCGATCACCGGCAAGTATGCCGGTGGACCCGGTAAGGTTGCCGTGGTGAGCTCCTCGCTGTTCGGCACTGTCTCTGGAAGTGCCGTAGCAAACGTGATGGTCGATGGCCCCATCACTATTCCGCTGATGAAACGAACTGGCTTTCGTCCCTCATTTGCCGCTGCCGTTGAGGCTGTCGCCTCAACAGGCGGTCAGTTGATGCCGCCCGTTATGGGGGCTGCAGCCTTCGTGATGGCGGAATTTTTAGCGGTGCCCTACGCTCAAGTAGCGTTATGGGCTGTCATTCCAGCGCTCCTCTACTACGCCTCTGTTTTCTTCGCGGTACATTTTGAAGCGAAGCGCTATAAACTTGCCGGAGTGCCTCTGAGCGAGCTACCAAGATTCAAACAAGTGATGCTCGAACGAGGTCATTTGTTCATTCCAATTTTTATTATTCTTTTCGGTCTGTTTTTGGGCTTTTCTGCACCGCTTTGTGCATTGATTGCAGCAATTTCTTGTTTGCCCGTCGCGCTAATGCGAAAGCTAACGCGAACGGGAATCACTTGGATGACTGTGATTCAGGCCCTAGAAGACGGTGCTCGCAGCGCACTCTCAGTCGCAATGGCATGCGCATGCGCCGGCATTGTGATTGGCTGCGTCACGATTACTGGTTTAGGTATTGTTTTCACGCAAGTCGTGATTGAACTCGCTAACGACTCCTTATTTCTTGCCCTACTGCTGACTGCTCTTGCTGGCATCGTGCTCGGTATGGGCATGCCCACCACTCCTGCATACATCGTCATGGTGTCGCTGCTCGTCCCTGCCATTATTAAGCTGGGAGTGGATGCGCCTTCTGCCCACATGTTTGCCTTCT
>CAMBPA010000287.1 GCA_945869355.1 Bordetella parapertussis | reverse complement strand
GGCCCGGAGACCCCATTTTATCAAAGCAAGAAAGCCCAAAATCGCTTAGACCGGCTTGGATAATTGATCAAGAATCGCGGGGTTTTCTAAGGTGGAGACGTCCTGTGTGACCACCTCACCCTTAGCCACGACACGCAACAAGCGACGCATGATTTTTCCGGAACGTGTCTTGGGCAAGTTATCACCGAAGCGAATCTCTTTGGGCTTGGCAATCGGTCCGATCTCTTTGGCTACCCAATCGCGTAATTGCTTGCCAATCGCGATCGCCTCGTCACCCTCTGGGCGGTTTCGCTTGAGCACCACAAACGCCACAACAGCTTCACCCGTTGTTGGATCGGGACGCCCCACCACTGCGGCTTCGGCAACCATCTCGTGGGCAACCAATGCAGACTCGACTTCCATGGTTCCAAGGCGATGGCCAGAGACGTTCAAGACGTCATCAATCCGCCCCATGATCCAGAAACAACCGTCCTTGTCGCATTGCGCACCATCACCCGCCAAGTAGTAACCACGCAACTCGGGAGGAAAGTAGCTTTTCACATAACGATCTGGATCGCCCCAGATCGTGCGGATCATGGAAGGCCAAGGACGTTTGATCACGAGGAAACCACCCTGTCCTGCCCCAACATCGCCCCCACCTTCATCCACGATTGCTGCGGTGATACCAGGCAAACGTGTCGTGCATGAGCCAGGCTTAAGCGGCGTCGCGCCAGGCAGTGGGGTAATCATGTGACCACCGGTTTCCGTCTGCCACCAGGTGTCAACGATCGGGCAACGACCACCGCCCACATTGTTGTGGTACCACATCCAAGCCTCTGGATTGATGGGTTCACCGACCGAACCCAACAGGCGCAAGCTCGACATATCGTAGGACTTGGGGTGATGCGCTGCGACGGCATCTGAAGTCTTAATCAAAGAGCGAATCGCTGTTGGCGCAGTATAGAAAATTGAAACCTTGTGGTCCTGAATCATCCTCCAAAAGCGACCCGCATCAGGATAGGTCGGTACACCCTCAAACACGACCTGCGTCAAACCTGCAGCCAAGGGGCCATACGTGATGTAGGTGTGTCCTGTGACCCAGCCCACATCGGCGGTACACCAGAACACGTCGTTCGCTTTCGCATCAAAGACCCACTGCATCGTGAGCTTTGCCCACAACAGATAGCCGGCGGAGGAATGTTGCACGCCCTTCGGCTTGCCGGTTGAGCCAGACGTGTACAAAATAAACAAAGGGTGTTCGGCATTGACCGCAACGGGCGCACAGTCGGCCGCCTGCTTTTCTACTAAATCGTGCATCCATACGTCGCGCTTGGCATCCCAATTGACCTTACCACCCGTGCGTTTGTAGACGACGCAATGGCGCACAGCCTCACAGGCGCCCATGCCGAATGCTTCGTCAACGGCTGGCTTAAGTGGAATCGCCCGACCACCACGCAGTTGTTCGTCGGCGGTAATCACCAAACTCGCACCGACATCCACAATACGTTCGTGCAAACTTTTAGCCGAGAAACCGCCAAACACCACCGAGTGCGTAATGCCCAAACGAGCGCAAGCCTGCATCGCGACAATCGCTTCAATCGACATCGGTAGATAAATGATTGACCGATCACCCGCCTTGTAACCAAGCGACTTCAATCCATTCGCAAATTTGCACACGCGCTCGCTGAGCTGCTGGTAGGTAATCTTGAGGACTTCGCCCCCATCGGTTTCAAAGATAATTGCGATTTTGTTGGCGTTGCCATTCTTGAGATTGACATCTAAGCAGTTGGCAGAGACATTGAGCTCGCCGTCACCGAACCACTCAAAGAACGGCGCACGCGATTCATCAAGCACCTTGGTGAAAGGCTTGGTCCACTGCAACTGCTCACGGGCCAGACGCCCCCAGAAAGCATTCGGATCCCGATCCGCTTCGTCAAGGAGTGCCTGATAAGCGGCCTGCCCTGAAACATTGGCTTGTTGGACGAAGCTCTGGGGCGGTGGGAATACGCGCGTTTCCACCATCACGGATTCAATTGAATTAGCCATGGAATATTGTCTCCTCGGTCACCGGGGCGAATGCCCGTTTGAAAAAAATTTTTATAACTTAAGTGCTGCAATCCCGGCTGTCGCGATCTGTGCATCTTCGGAGGACTGTACTCCCGACACACCGACCGCGCCCACCGTATGGCCTTCAGCCATAATTGGCACGCCGCCCTCCAGCATGCCTTGAATCAACGGAGCCGACAGAAACGACATACGTCCGTTGTTGATAACATCTTCGTAAACCTTAGAGGGACGCGCACCCATTGCGGCAGTATGCGCTTTAGCCGGCGCAATATGGGCCGAAATCGTATTCGCGCCATCCAAGCGTTGCAGACCGAGTAAGTGCCCGCCATCATCTACGACGGCAATCGTCACGGCCCACTTATTGGCTTGTGCGTGCGCTTTGGCAGCCGACAGAATCAAAGAAACGTCAGCATCGGTCAACATGGGTTTGGTTTTCAAAGGGAATCCTTAGTTTGTTCGAGAGCGCTCGAATCTTCAATTTTAGCTTCAGCCGTCCAAAAACGATCTCAATCATGGATAGGGTCTCCACAAGCAGTTTCTGCAGGATTTCGCGCGTTCTGTACTATGATTATGACAAGCTAAGCTTGCACGAGGCTTGCCAAATCCTTTTTTTTTGTATTGAGTGCCATGTCAGTTTTTACATCTACCGCTTCGCATCTGCGCTCGTCTAGCCGTCGGCTGGGATGGGTGGCGGCTTGCGCGCTGGCGGTTGTACTGACTGGTTGCGCGGACTCCAACAAGCAAGCGGGGTCAGGGATTGGCGGTTACTCACTGGATTGGCGCAATGCAACAGACCCGATCGGGGCCTTCGTTAATCGCTTGAGAAATGGCTCCGGCCTGATCATCGGGGATATCAATCACCCCTTAGCGGCGCAAGCACTGACGCATCTGGGTATTCGCTACACCTGGGGTGGCAAATCGCCCGAAACGGGTTTTGATTGCAGCGGCTTGGTTTTGTATTCCGCCCAACAGTCGCTCGGGCTGAAGTTGCCGCCGCGCGCGGATGACATCGCCAAATACGGCGACAACATCAAACGCAACGACTTAGCAGTGGGTGACTTAGTATTTTTTAATACTCTTGGTACACGCTACTCGCATGTTGGGGTGTACCTGGGGCAGGACAAGTTTGTTCACTCCCCTGCCCGCGGTGGCGTGGTCCGTATCGAAGACATGAATCTCCGCTACTGGACCATGCGTTATACCGGTGCGCGCCGCCT
>CAMBPA010000286.1 GCA_945869355.1 Bordetella parapertussis | reverse complement strand
TGAGGTTACGCATTGATCGCTTGCCCGAGCTGGCTCGCTTTAATAGCTGGCTCTTTGGCGTTGAGAAACGTCGACCTGTCAGCTTCTTCTCTGCAGACCATGGCGCGCGCGATGGGGGCGATTTACAGCATTGGCTCAGTGAGCTACTGACAAACAGTCAAATAGATTTACGGACAGGCGCGGTCTGGCTACAGTGTTTTCCCCGTGTCTTTGGTTATGTTTTTAACCCAGTGAGCTTTTGGTTTGTCCATGATGAAGGCGGTTTACTCCGCGTGTTGGTGGCCGAAGTGAACAACACCTTTGGGCAACGCCATCAATACGTTCTGATCGCTCCGGGAATGGCTGAAATTACTGATACCACCGAACTTAGTTGTGAAAAGGAGTTTCATGTTTCACCGTTCTGTGCCGTGCGCGGCGGGTATCGATTTAGGACGACGAGTATGACGGGGTTGCATCGGCAAGCGATTGACTATTACGATCCATTAGAGACGGAAGAACCTTTACTGCGAACGGCGATCGTGACGAGACACAGTCCGTTTTCGACTCGCGCATTGTTTCGCTATCTGCTGGGTATGCCGATGATGACAGTGGGTGTCATCATGCGTATTCACCTACAGGCGTTTAAACTTTGGCGGCAGGGCGCGCGCTATCATTCAGTCCCACCCTTACCCGAACGCGAAGTCACGACAAGCGATGCAGGAGGCCGGGGATGAGGCTGAATGATTATCCCGTTGGAGTTTCGCGTCGCGCGGTGCCCTTTGCTGGTCGAATTTTGATACGAATGCTTGAACGAATCTCGGTCGGGTGTTTACGCTTGGTCCAGCCTGATGGGCTCGTGCGCAGTTTTGGTCAGCGTAAAGAAGATACGCGAGGAGTCTTGCACGAAGCACAGTTAGATGTATATGACTGGCGAGCCGCGACACTTATTTTGCGGCAAGGGGATGTGGGCTTTGCCGAGAGCTTGCGGCGGGGGTGGATTGGCTGCGAAGATTTAGTCGCGCTGTTTTCGATCGCAATGTTGAATCAGCAAGTGACACAGGCCGTTGACGGACAGTGGTGGGCGTTGCTATTGAAACGCCTGTCGCATTGGGTGTTTAAAGATAACAGTCGGTCTGGCAGTCGTCGTAACATTTTGAGTCACTATGATGTAGGTAACAGTTTTTATAAGCTGTGGCTCGATCCGAGTATGTCTTATTCCTCGGCATACTTTGACGGCGATCTGTCGCTTGAGCTTGAAGTTGCGCAGAACAAAAAGTACGACCATATTCTTGATCAACTCGATGCGCAGTGTGGCCAGACCATTCTGGAAATCGGTTGCGGCTGGGGTGGTTTCGCCGAGCGCGCCGCAGGCCGGGGTCTGAACGTTGTCGGCATCACCATCTCAGACGCTCAACTCGAGTACGGTCTTGCGCGGATGGCGCGCGCTGGGCTGAGCTCGATGGTGGAACTTAGGCTGCAAGACTATCGTGACATCCCTGAACAGTTTGATCATATCGTTTCGATTGAAATGTTCGAGGCGGTCGGCTTGCTGCATTGGCCAAGCTATTTCAAAGTCCTTGCTCGATGTTTGAAGCCAAAGGGTAGAGCTGTGATTCAAGCAATTGATATTGCTGAAACTAAGTTTGATGCCTATCGTCACGGAACAGACTTTATTCAACAGTACATTTTTCCTGGTGGAATGTTGCCCTCTGCGAGTCGTTTTGCAAAAGAGAGCACGGCTGCCGCTTTAGCAGTGCGCGCATCGTTTTCCTTCGGCTTGGACTACGCAGAGACGCTGAGACGGTGGGGGATCGCGTTTGATCGCAATACCGCCGCGATCTCTAGACAAGGATTTGATGCAGCGTTCATACGCATTTGGAAAATGTATCTCGCCTACTGCGAAGTAGGTTTTCGTCATGGACGCACGGATGTAAAACAATGGGTCTTATCACACGCTTAGCTTTATCCTTTGCCTGCTCGCTCTTGTTGTGGGGAGGCGCGAGTGCATTCGAGCCTCCAGCAGGAATTCCTGACGTGGGGGAAGTCGGTCGTGGACAGTTTTCTCGCTTTGGGTTTCGCGTGTATGAGGCACGCCTTTGGGCACCAAGCGGACATTACGTGCCGCACCTGCCGTATGCGTTGTCTCTGACCTATCAGCGGTCGATTGATGGTGCTCGGATTGTTCAGGCATCGCTGGACGAAATGGCAAAGCTCGGTGTTCCGATTGGTGCGCATCCACAATGGCGAGATCAGTTAGCCCGTGTGCTGCCCGATGTTGCCCCAGGCGACACGCTCACAGGTGTTTATCAGCCCGGAGAGGGAGCGGTTTTTTACCATCAAGGTAAAACAACGGGGCGTATTGATGACAGTCTATCGCGCGCATTCTTTGCAATTTGGTTGGACCCCCGCACAAGCGAGCCATCACTGAGGCGGGCGTTGTTAGGTGGTAAGCCGTGAGCCCCTATCGTTTAGCCGCGTATGGAGCTCTCGGGTTACCGCTTGCCATGGCCTTGATGCCAATCTATATGATTTCGCCCAAGTACTACGGTGAAAACCTCGGCTTGAATTTAGCCGCCTTGGGAGCGATATTATTTTGCACTCGGTTGTTAGATACGGCGCAGGATCCATTTCTAGGGCGGGTCGTTGATGCGTTCCAAGCGTCGCGGTTTGGTTGGCCTGTGCTGTCGGTATTCGGGAGCATCCTGCTAGCCCTAAGCTTTGTATTGTTGTTTTCACCCCCAGATTGGTCACATCTCGGCTTGATGGTGTGGCTGACCTGCTGCCTCGTTCTACTTTATGCGGCACATAGTCTCTTGAGTATTTGCTATGTCACCTGGGGTACGCGGCTAAGCGATGAACCGCTGGTTCGCTCACGTGTCGTTGCGTGGCGGGAAGGGCTTGGCTTGCTTGGTGTGATTTTGGCTTCCGTGGTCCCTGTGGTGTTGGTCGAAGAATATGGGGCAGGACCAGGCTATCGATTGTTTGCCTACCTGTTTGCAGCGACGTTGTTCATAGGGTTAGCGACGACCCTATTATGGTCACCACGGCCTAAAGAGAAACTGACAGCTCTTACAGCGGGATGGCGTGCAGCGCTTGCGTATCGGCCTGTTAGGCAGGTGTATGGTTTTTATTTACTGAATGCTGTGGCTGTTGCAGTGCCTGCCACATTGGTGCTGTTTTTTATTAGTGACGTTGTGCAGCGACCGAAAGATGCTGGTTTATTTTTGGGCACTTATTTTATCGCCGGTCTTCTTGCGCTGCCGCTTTGGGTGGCGTTGGCCGATCGTTACGGAA
>CAMBPA010000285.1 GCA_945869355.1 Bordetella parapertussis | reverse complement strand
ATGCCCAGTGCGACGCACTCCTCGGCCACCTGCATCAGAGTGTCGGGTGAGTACCGCATAATGTCTGGCATGGACCCAATCGGTTGCCGGATACCCTTGCCCTCAACAACAAACACAGGGTAAATAAAGTCATTAACTGACAGTGAGTGCTCGCGTACTAGTCTGCGAGAAAAGTCATCGCGACGAAGACGGCGGGGACGATTAGCGGGGAAATCCGCCAGTACAAGATGAGGAGTTGTCATGGGACGACCTTAGGAGAGATCCAGTTTTCGATTTGTAGCGTTGCTTCTTCAAGACCAATTCGGGCGGTGGCCGAGAACGGAACGGCGTTGAGCGCGCCAATATCGGCAAGCTCCTTTTTTACTGCAAAGACAGCTTTGATGCGCTGCCCGTAGGGAAATTTGTCTGCCTTGGTCAGCAAGGCAAGCACGGGACGTTTGGTTGGCGCGATCCAATTCGCAAGGCGGCGATCAAGTTCTGTGACCCCGCGGCGGATGTCGATGAGCAGCACAATACCGGCAAGTGATTCGCGACTCTGGAGGTAGCCGCCTAAGATATCTGCCCATTCTTCCCGCGCGCGGTGGGCGACTGACGCGTAGCCGTAACCTGGTAGATCGACCAGAAAGCCGAGCTGCCCTTCCGGATCAAGGGGGTCGGGCAGCCCAAACATATTGATGAGGCGGGTCCGCCCCGGCGTTTTGCTCGAGAAGGCGAGCCGCTGTTGGTTCGCCAGGACGTTAATCGCTGTAGATTTGCCCGCATTAGACCGTCCGACAAAGCAGACCTCAGGGGCACCGGGATGTGGCAGTTGGTCCAACCGGGCGGCTGAAGTGAAAAACGAAGCGCGATGGAGGAGGGACACGAAAAGGCCACAAAGAATATGCTCAAACGCTATTGTATAATCTAGGGTTTGAAAGTAGTTGAATATAAAAGCGTCGAGGTCGTTAAATGAAGCGGTTGCTGTTCAGGTTAATGCTTGCGAGTGGCTTGCTATTTGGGGTGTCCGCCCTGTCAACCACCATGGCGGCAGGCCCTGCAACGGGTCCAGCTAAGCCTGACGCGGCCAAGGGCGCCCAACTCTACGATCAAGGCGACGCCGCACGTGGCGTTGTTGCTTGTGCCTCCTGTCATGGCGCGGCGGGCAATAGCACAATCCCGGTGAACCCCATGCTTTCGGGGCAGGCACACGAATACTTGTACAAGCAGCTGGTTGAGTTCCGCATCAAGGCGGGTGCTCAAGCTGCGTTGCGTAAGGGTCCAGATGGCGCACCATCAGTGATGACAGCGATGGCTGCACCCCTGACCGAAGCCGATATGCACAACGTCTCGTTCTACCTCTCCTTGCAGAAAATGGCAGAGCCAGCCACGGCAACGAATGAAAAACTAGTCGAGCGCGGCCAAAAAATCTGGCGTGCGGGTATCCCAGACCGCAACGTACCGGCGTGTGCAGGTTGCCACTCTCCAACAGGCGCTGGCATTCCCGGCCAGTACCCACGTCTTAGTGGCCAATTCCCGACATATATCGAAGAACAGCTCAAGCTGTTCCGTGCAGGACATCGTGGCAACAGCCCCATGATGAACCAAATCGCCGACCGTATGTCTGATTCAGACATTAAGGCCGTTTCTGATTACGCGGCAGGTTTGCGTTAGACCTTTTACCGCAATAAAAAAAGGGGGAGTCGTTAGACGCCCCTTTTTTTTCGATACCACCACATTCAACATCGCGACCTACCTTTGACCACTTCATTATCCAAGCCCGTCTCAAAGCCTTTTGCACAATTCATTGAGCTATTAAGTTCGATGCGGTTTGCAATTAGCTTGCTGGTGTACGTATGCTTGGCCAGTCTGGTCGGCACGGTTGTTCCGCAAGGCCGTACCCCCAACGCCTACATCGATCAGTTCGGCCCTTTCTGGTACGAAGTGCTCGATAAGTTTTCGATATGGCACATTTATAACAACTGGTGGTTCTTGCTGACGATGGCATTTTTGGTGGTTTCGACAAGCTTGTGTCTGGCGCGCAATGCACCAAAGATGCTGAAAGAAGCAAACTCCTTCCGAGAGCAAGTCCGCAGCTCTAGTCTGCGGTCGTTTCATCACCGCGTTGAGCTGGAGACAGCACGCGACGTGCCCAACTCTTCGGGCTCCGTGCAGGCCTGGCTAAAAAAACAAGGCTACGGCCTGCGCTTGCGCACCGAGGGTGATGCCGTGCTCATTGCTGCCAAAAAGGGAAGCGGAAACCGCCTGGGTTATATCTTTGCGCATGCAGCGATCGTCATTATTTGCGTGGGCGGTTTGCTCGATAGCGAATTGCCTGTGCGCCTGCAGGTCTGGCTGCTTGGCAAAACCCCGATCGTTGAAAACATGTTGATTGCCGATGTCCCGGCACAAGGTCGACTGTCTTTGCGCAACCCAAGCTATCGTGCCAATGTGCTTGTGCCCGAGGGCAGTGCGCGAGATGCGGCGGTGGTCAACGTCGATGATGGCGCACTGGTGCAGCCCTTGCCGTTTAGCCTGAAGCTAAAAAAATTCATTGTCGATTACTACTCGACCGGGATGCCTAGCCGCTTTGCCAGCGAGGTGGAAGTGACGGACCCTGACACAGGCAAAAGCTTTGATGCCACGATCGAGGTCAACGAACCCCTGCACTTTAAAGGCGTCACCGTCTACCAATCCAGTTTTGACGATGGTGGCAGCGAAGTGGAGTTAGTCGGCTATAGCCTGACCGGTGAAAAGATCGTCGAGCTCGACCTAAAAGCACGCGTTGGGCAATCAAGCGACATAAAGTTTGCGGGGCCCGGCAAGGAAGTGAAGGCCGATATCACCAAACTGCGGCCGATCAACGTAGAAGACCTTACGGCGGGCGCGCCTGCAGCACCCAAAGCGATATCCGAACACGTTGCCGCAGTGACCGGGAGCGCTGCCGGTAAAAAAAATATCAACTTGCGAAACGTTGGCCCCAGTATCGAATACCGGTTAACAGACGCGAGTGGTCAGACAACGTTGTATCATAACTATATGTTGCCTGTTGAGTTGGATGGTATGTCAGTATTTTTGGCAGGCGTTCAAGAGACGGGTCAGACAGGTTTTAGATACATGCGTATCCCGGCAGATGATAATGGTTCGGTCAAAGAGTTCATGCTGTTGCGCGCGGCGCTTGCTGATCCTGCGATGCGCAGCCAGGCGGCCGCAAATCTTGTACAAAGTTATCGCGGTACAGCGGTTGAACAGAAAGCCTTACAAACTTCAGCCGAGCGTGCACTCGACACGTTTGCAATCGGCGGGCTG